>NZ_JAJNQM010000080.1:0-14498 GCF_022227785.1 Ectothiorhodospira lacustris
GGGGATCGAGGGCAAGGTGTCCATCCATGAGGTGCTGATCACGGGTTTTCTGTTCCTCACCGCCCCGGTGACGGCCCACTTCGTGGCCAAGGCCTACCTGCACCGCCACCCGGAAAAGAAAACGGAACTGCCGCCTACAGGCCGTCCCTACGGCTGGAGCACCTACGACGCGCCACCGGATTCGACAGCTGGGCAGGCCGGGGATGTGGAGGCCGAAAAGAAGGATTGAGTCGACACCATTCATGCCGTCGACCTCATGAAGTCCCCATGCCGTCACTCCCGCGAAGGCGGGAGTCCAGGACTTTCAGACGTTGACTGGATTCCCGCCTTCGCGGGAACGACTGATGCCTGATTCTCGGGAATGACTTGTTCAGCACAGCCTTATCGACGTGCCGGCCTGGGCTGTGGCCACAGGAATAGTGCGATGAAACCCTATCCTACAGCCCTCGGGGCGGCAGGGGCGGATACGCGGTCTGCAGGCTCGCGGGCAGGCGCGATTCCCCCATCAGCCACAGATCGATTTGACGGGCTACATCGCGTCCTTCGCCGATCGCCCAGACCACCAGGGACTGGCCCCGCCCGGCGTCGCCGGCCACAAAGACACCGGGCACCGGGGTCATCTTGCGCACGTCGGCCTTCAGGGTGTGGCGCGGAGTCAGAGTCAGGCGCGCATCGTTGAGGCATGAGGCTTCCGGGCCCTCGAAGCCGATGGCGATCAGGACCCGCTCGGTCGGCATGACAATGCCGGCCTCAAGCACAAGTTTTTCCGTGCGCCGACCCTGATCATCGCGCCCCCAGTCCACCCGCTCCAACTCCAGAGCGTCGACCTTGCCGTCCTGATCCTGATCGAGAAAGGCCACCACATTAAGGCTGAAGGCCTCTTCGCCGCCTTCCTGCAAGGCGTAGTTCTGTCGATGGATCTGCGGTGACCCGGGCCAGGGGTTGTCGGGCTGCCGCACGTCGGGAAGACGCGCATTGATGCTGATCTGCACCACCGACTGCGCCCCCTGACGGTGGGCGGTGGCCACGCAATCGGCACCGGTGTCCCCACCTCCCAGGACGATCACCCGCTGCCCCTGGGCGTTCATGCGGGCATGCAGGGGTTCACCGGCCTGGTGGCGGTTTTCGGCGCACAGGTATTCCATCCCGAACAAGACGCCGGCCAGATCACGACCCGGTACCGGCACATCGCGGGGGCGTCGAGCCCCGATGGCCAGGCAGACGGCATCGAACTGCCCCTTGAGTTCATCGATGGAGAGATCCTCGCCCACGGTCACGCCCGAGCGAAACTTGATACCTTCGTCATGGAGTTGCTGCACCCGGCGCGCCACCTGTTCTTTAGGGAACTTGAAGTCGGGGATGCCATAGCGCATCAGGCCGCCGATAGCGTCATCCCGTTCGAACACCGTGACCCGATGTCCGGCGCGATTGAGTTGCTGGGCCGCCGCCAGGCCGGCCGGACCGCTGCCCACCACCGCCACCTGCTTGCCGGTACGCTGTGACGGCGGTTGGGGACGTATCCAGCCCGCCTCCCAGCCCCGGTCGACGATGGCCCGTTCGATATCCTTGATGGTTACGGCGTCATCGTTGATGGCCAGGGTGCAGGCTGTCTCGCAGGGTGCTGGACAGGTGTAACCAGTGAACTCGGGGAAATTATTGGTGGCATGCAGTCGTGCCAGTGCCTCCCGCCAGGCGCCCCGGGACACCAGATCGTTCCAGTCCGGAATGATATTGCCGATAGGGCAACCCGCCATGCAGGTAGGGATGCCGCAGTCCATGCATCGCTCTCCCTGGGTACGCAATTGCCCCGGGTCCCACTGAAAACGAGAGATCTGGCGAAAATCCGCCACCCGCAAGGCAGGTTCGCGATAGCCGATGGGTCGCCGGAGATGACGCAGGAATCCATCTGGATGGTTCTCGAACATGGCGTGATACCTCAGGCAATGGGCGCCGGTGTCTGCGTCCGGATGTCCTGTCCTTGAGACAGATGGTCCGCCACCACATCGGCATAGGCCTCGGGCACTACCTTGACGAACATGCCCAAGATCTTTGGCCACTGAGCAAGGACCTGCGCGGCCTTCTCGCTACCGGTGCAGGCCACATGATTCTCCAGCAGGCGCTGCAGCAGCGCCTGATCCCGTAGGTCGGTCACGGGGTCCACGCGAAGCCCTTCGGCATGGATGAGATCCTTCACGTGTCCCTCCTCATCCAGAAGATAGGCCTCCCCGCCGCTCATGCCGGCGGCAAAGTTGCGGCCGATGGGGCCGAGGATGACCGCCACACCTCCGGTCATGTATTCGCAACCATGGTCACCCACCCCCTCGACCACGCTCAGCACCCCGGAGTTGCGCACGCAGAAGCGCTCCGCGCCGCGGCCGTTGAAATAGGCCTCCCCGGCCGTGGCCCCGAACAGAGCCACATTGCCGATGAGGGTGTTATCGGCGGCCACGTAGGGGGCATCCCTGGGTGTCCTGACGCTGATGATGCCGCCGGACAGCCCCTTGCCCACGTAGTCGTTGGCATCTCCCTCCAGGTGCAGTGCGATCCCCCGGCACACAAAGGCGCCAAAGCTTTGCCCCGCCGTGCCCGTGCAGTGCACCTGAATCGTTCCCGGCGGTAGCCCATCGCGCCCATAGCGGCGAGTGACCTCGTAGCTGAGCAGTGTGCCGAAGGTGCGGTCACGGTTGCGCAGATGGATGGATACGCTCACGGGCTCCCCCGAGGTGAGCGCGGCATCGGCCTGGGCAATGACTTGGTGATCGATCTTGCGGTCCAGACCATGATCCTGCTCCCGGACCTTGCGGGGGCTGCCCTGGGAGCACACCCGTCGCAGCAAGACCGAGACATCGGGCTTGATCTGCCTGGGGTGGTCCACATGGCGCGCCTGCAGGCAATCCACCCGGCCGATCAGGGCATCCAGGGTCCGAAAGCCCAGGGCTGCCATGATGTCCCGCATCTCTTCGGCCACGAATCGCAGATAATTGACGATATGCTCCGGGCGTCCCTGGAATCGTGCGCGCAGTTGGGGGTCCTGGGTGGCCACCCCCACCGAGCAGGTATTGCAGTGGCATTTGCGCAGCATGACGCAGCCAAGGGTGACCAATGGCGCGGTGCCAAAACCATATTCCTCCGCCCCCAGCAGGGCGGCGATCATCACGTCGCGTCCGGTCAGGAACCCGCCATCGGCCCGCACGGTGATCCGCGAGCGCAGCCCGTTGGCCATCAGCACCCGTTGGGTGTCCGCCAGCCCCAGTTCCCAAGGTGTGCCGGCGTGCTTGATGGAGGTCTTCAGCGCGGCGCCGGTACCGCCGGAATCCCCGCTGATCAGCACCGCATCGGCCCGAGCCTTGGCCACCCCGGCGGCAATGGTACCCACATTGGCCTTGGCCACCAGCTTGACATGGATCTGGGCCGCCGGATTGGCACATTTGAGATCATGGATCAGCTGCTGGAGATCTTCGATGGAATAGATGTCATGGTGCGGCGGCGGTGAGATCAGGCCCACCCCCGGGACCGTGAGCCGCACCCGGGCAATGGCCTCGTCCACCTTGCCGCCCGGCAGTTCGCCTCCCTCACCGGGCTTTGCCCCTTGTGCCATCTTGATCTCGATCTGCCGGGCCTGGGCCAGATACTGGGCGCTCACGCCGAAACGGCCACTGGCCACCTGCTTCATGGAACACTCGCGTTCGGTGTTGAAGCGCTCGGGCTGTTCACCCCCTTCGCCTGTGCCCGATTTCCCGCCGATCCGGTTCATGGCAATGGCCAGTGCCTCATGGGCCTCCTGGCTCAGTGCCCCGAATGACATGGAACCGGTGGAAAAACGTCGCATGATGGATTCGGCCGGTTCCACCGTCTCCAGGGGGATCGCATCGGCCTCATCCCGGCAGAATTCCAGCAGGCCGCGCAGGTTCATGAGTCCCCCGGGCTGCTCATTGGCCTGGCGGGCGAAATCCCGGTACGCCGCTACATCGTTGTTGCGCGCGGCCTGCTGCAGTTTGCCGATGCTGTAGGGGTTCCAGTGATGCCGTTCGCCGTCCCGACGCCAGTAGAGATGCCCGCCAGGCTCCAGTGCCGGCTCACCGGCGATGGGCGGGCCGAACGCGCGCCCATGGGCCGACAGGACGTCCTGCTCGATGTCTGCCAGGCCCACACCGGGCAGATGGGCCGTGGTGCCGGTGAAGCAGGTATCAATCAATTCATGATCCAGACCCAGGGACTCAAAGATCTGTGCCCCCTTGTAAGCCTGCAGGGTCGAGATGCCCATTTTCGACATCACCTTGAGCAGTCCCCCCTCCAGGGCCCGGCGGTATCGCGCCAGTGCGGCGTCAGCCTCAGCCTCGATCATGCCCTCGGCAATCAGGGCGCGAATGCTCTGATAGGCGAGCCAGGGGTGGATGGCATCGGCGCCGTAGCCGATCAGGACACACACGTCATGTACCGCGCAAGGCTGGCCTGCCTCCAGCACGATGGCCGTCTGCATGCGCAGGCCGGTCCGGATCAGGTGATGATGCAAAGATGACACGGCCAACAGGGCCGGGATCGCCACGCGCTCCGGCCCGAGGTCGGTATCGCTCAGCAGCAGGATCCCGGCGCCTTTCTTGATGGTCTGTTCCGCCGTCTGGTGCAGGCGCCGGATGGCGGTCCGCAGGGGCAGGCCCCGGGGGTAGGTGATGTCGATGGATCTCGGACGCAGATCCTCACGCAGGATCTGCCGCATGGCGTGGGCCTGGGCACTGTTCAGGATCGGGGACGACAGGTAGAGCTGACGGCAATGATCCGGTCCTTCCTCAAGCAGGTTGGCCCGCGGGCCGATATAGGCGCCCAGCGAGGTCACCAAGGCCTCGCGGATATAATCCAGCGGCGGATTGGAGACCTGGGCGAACTGCTGCAGAAAGTAATGGCTGAGGGGACGGGCGCTTGACGACAACATCGCCGGGGGCGTGTCGTTGCCCATGGCCCCGATGGGGTCCCGCCCCGATTCCGCCATGGGCTTGAGGAACACTCTCAGGCCTTCCATGGTGTAGCCGAAGGCCCGCTGATACCGGCTCAAGGGGTGGGGCGGCGGTGCCCCTGGTGTGGAAGCCGGCGCGGGGGGCAGGTCCGCGGTCAGGGTCAGACAATGCTCTTGCAACCATTGTCCGTAGGGGCGCCCGGCCAGTTCCGAGAAGATCTGCGTTTCGGGAACGATGCCCCCGCGTTCCGGATCCACCACGAACAGCGCCCCGGGATTGAGCCGCCCCTTGCTCAGGATCCGGCTTGGCGGGATATCCAGCACCCCGGTTTCGCTGGCCATGATCAGGCGTCCGTCCCGGGTGAGGCTGTAACGGCAGGGCCGCAGGCCGTTGCGGTCCAGGATCGCTGCGATGCATTGGCCGTCGGTGGCCACCACCAGGGCCGGGCCGTCCCAGGGCTCCATCAGGGCGCTGTGGTATTCATAAAAGGCCCGGCGCTCTGCCGGCATTGCGGGATTCTTTTCCCAGGCCTCGGGAATCAGCATGCGTAGGGCATGGGGCAGGCTGCGTCCGGTCAGTGCCAGCAATTCCACCACATTGTCCAGTTGAGCGCTGTCGCTGAGGCCTTCTCCGGTCAGGGGTTTGACCTTGTCCATGTCCTTGCCCAGGTGAGGCGACGCCAACGTCGCTTCCCGGGCCTGCAACCAGTTCTGGTTGCCGCGCAGGGTATTGATCTCACCGTTATGGACCAGATAGCGATAGGGATGGGCCAAGTCCCAGGCCCCCAGTGTATTGGTGGAAAAGCGTGCATGCACCAACACCAGTGAAGACGTGACCCGAGGATCCGAAAGATCCGGGAAGTAGCTTCGGAACTGTCCGCAGGTGAGCAGGCCCTTGTAAACCACGGTGGTTCGCGACAGGGAGCAGATGTAAAAGGTCTCGTGCCCCGCGCCCACCAGATTTCGATGAAGCACTTCGTTTTCGATGGTGCGGCGCAGGACATACAGACGCACATCGAGGACTTTCGGCCCCACCGGCTGACTCGACCGGATGAAGAACTGCCAGGTGAGCGGTTCACTGTCCAGCGCGGTCCGGCCCAGCCCCTGGTTGTGGGTGGGCACCTGCCGCCAGCCGATCAGATCGAATCCCTCGGCCTGGCAGCGCCGGGCGATCAGTGCCCGGATGGCCGTCCGGCGATCCTCATCCCGGGGCATGAAGGCCTGTGCCACCCCATAGTCATCGTATCCACCCAGTTCCGGCACCAGGGCCGACAAAAAGGCATGGGGTTTCTGCAGCAGCATGCCGGCCCCGTCGCCGGTATTTTCCTCCGCGCCACGGGCCCCCCGGTGATCCAGGTTTTCCAGGCATTCGAAGCCATCTTCGATGAGCCCGTGGCTCCGGTGCCCATCCAGATGGGCCAGCACACCCACCCCACAGGCTGAATGCTGGTGAGCCCGCAGCCAGTGGGGGCTATCGGGTGGGTGGGTTACTGCGTCGTCAGGCGGATTCGGGAAGGTAGTCATGGGAATGCTCCTGCCTGAGTATAGTGGAGCCCACTTTGACAAGGCGGAGAGGTCCCTTTCAATAGGAGGGTGATTTACATCCGGTACTTGATGGCACCGAATCAGCCCATTCCGTTATAGGTTTCGTGCCCGGGTGTCCGGGCAAAGGCCACCATGCGATCCCCAACGATATCGTAGCTCTTGTCCCGGGTTCCCAGGTTGAACATTACACTTCTTTGAAAGAGGGTTCACGAGCGCCGACTATCGGTTGCCTCTGTGGTTGGAGCACCTGCGACGGGGTGCTGATCACTTTGAGCAATTCTCCGTAGCCGATGCGCTCCTGTTCCAGCCGGATGCACTCTCCCAGCCGGTTCTCCCGCAGATCTTCGAACAGGGATTGCTCCGGTGGTGTCAGTCGGGTGAGGGTGCCGGTGAAACGTTGCTGCGGATGCTCTTGCCCCCACAGGTCGCGGTGGGCCGCAAGGGTCGCCCGATCCATGAGCAGGGAACGGGTCTGGGGCAGGCGGGCGCGAAGCCGGTCCAGGATGGCAAAACCATGGGTGTCGATGTCGCCCCAGTAGTGGATCTCCACCTGTCGCAGCCAGGGGATGTCCGCCAGTCTTTCCAGACCATAACCCAGGCCGAAGATCACCAGGCTACCGGGGGTGTCGGGAAAGGCCAGGCCGTTGATCTCGTTCTCGGTGATGAATACCCGCGCCACGGCGGGTGCCAGGGTTGCAAACTGCGTCGGCGGAACCGACAGGTCCGACAGCCCGTGCAGCGACAGGGCCGGGTCCAGCATCCGGAAACGGATCAGGGGCGGCTTGGGCGTCAACCCGTAACGCAGCTCGAAGCCCCGTCCGCCGCTGTGCCGCGCGTCCACTGCATCGGGAGGCAGCACGGCATCCAGCAGTTCCGACAGCAGCTTGCGGCGACTTTCCACAAACTTGGTATCCACCCCCGGCAGATCCATCTGCCGTAGATAGATACCAGGCCTGGGGTGCGCCTGGAACCAGGCCAGCACCGCCAGGATCCGGGGCCAGTCACCGGCCTGTTCCAGTGGTGTGAGGGGGTGTCGGATCAGCCAGTCCCGCAGTGCCGGGAAGCGCGCCAGGGTTTCCTCGGCCAGCGCATGGAAGTTTTGTGCCTCCCGGGTCTTTCCCAGCCACTGCAGGGCGTCGGCCTCGCTGGGCACCGCCACCCCGGCGGGCAGGTCATTGGCGCCGTGGACACGGTGATTCACCCGCTCCCAGCGGATCTCGTATCCGTGCCCCCGCTGCTCCCGGCTACTGGCGCGAAGGGTTCGCGCCCAGTGCCCCACCGCGGCAAAGTCTTCCGCCAGCTCCCGGGACCCGGGACGGCGCAGGCGCAAGGGGAGGGGGAAAAGGGCCTCTCCCGTCAGGGTGGCGGCCAGTATCTGACCGCTGTCCCAGCGTTTTTGTAGCTGGGCACGCAGTTCGGCGGGGGTGGTCCAGCTCATGCCTGCCGGGCCGCCTTCTCGGCCTGGTACTGCTCAATGGTGAGATTTCGCACCATGGATTCCCGGCCCTCCACGCTATGGACAAAGCCCACGCTGGCCACGAAGGGTTCGATGATGTGGATCTTCTGCAACGGTGTGACGATCAGCAGTTGCAGGTGCAGGCGCCGGAACAGGTCCAGGCCGTAGCGGGCCGAGTCGTCGGAGCCCCGACCGAAGGCCTCGTCGATGACCACGAAGCGGAACGAGCGGGAGCGGGTTTCGCCCCATTCCAGACCGAACTGGTAGGCCAGGCTGGCGGCCAGCACCGTGTAGGCCAGTTTTTCCTTCTGGCCGCCGGACTTGCCGCCGGAGTCGGTGTAATGCTCGTGTTCCCGGTCGTCTTCCCGCCAGCGCTCCGAGGCGGAAAACACAAACCAGTTGCGCACGTCGGTGACCTTGCGGGTCCAGCGCCGGTCCAGGTCGGTGGTGCCTTCCCGGCCACGGAAACGCTCGATGATGGCCTTGACCTGCAGGAACTTGGCCTCGGAATACTGTTCATCCTGGGAGCCGGTCACCGCCCCTTCGGTGCAGGCCCGCAGGTTTTGCTGGAATTCCCGGATTTCCGGGTCCGCGGCGGTCTCCGCCAACAGGGTGATGTAACGGTTGGGGTTGTAGTCGATCTCCCGCAGGGAGCGGTTGATGCTTTCGATGCGCTCGGTGATGGTTTGCCGCTGCCCGTGCAGTCGGCTCTGGAACGCCGCCACCTCGTTGATGGCATTTTCCTGCAGCAATTGCCGGAAACGGGCCTCGAAACGGGGCAGGTCATCGGACTTGAGGGCTTCGAGCATGGCCCGGTATTCCCCCACCGCCTCGATGCTCACGTCCACCTCCCGACTGTCCAGGGGCCAGGCGTTCTGATAGCCGCGCATGGCGTCGATGATGCGGTCCCGCAGACCGGCGGCACTCCTGTCGGCGTTGTCGATGTGCCGGGTCAGCCATTCCCGCATCTCCCGCTCCCGGTTGTCGCAGGATTCCACGCTCAGGGTATGCTCGCCCAGGGCCTCGTCCCGCATCGTCTCCAGACGGGGGAAGTAGGCGTCCCGGGCCTCCCGGGGGGTGGCATCGAGCAGGGTGGCACACTCGTCCCGCTGAGCCTGGGCCTGCTCCTGCCTGAGTTGTGCCTGGCTGCACTCCCACTGGGCCTCACCCAGGGCCTTGTCGGTGTCCTCCATGACCTGTTCCAGTTCACGCAACTGGGTCTCCAGGGCGCGCAGCATGTCCGACTCCCGGGCGAGCTGTGCATACTCCGCCTCCAGGGCCGCCATCTCCGTGGACAGGGGGCGCCAGTCGATGTCGTGGAAGTTCCGGTAATGGGACAGTGCGACGATCAGGTCCCGCCGGGCCTCTGATGCCTTGCGTGCCTGTTCCCAGCCGCCGATCCGGTCACCCAGTGCCTGCATCTGCCGGGCCAGGGTCTGGGCCTGTGCCTCCAGGGCGGCGATCTTGGCCTCGTTGCTCCAGCCCAGGATGAAGCGGGTGCGGTCATCCAGACGGTGACGATCATCCTTTTCATGACGCTCGCCCCCGGCCTTGATCTGCCCGGCCCGGGTGATGGCCCTTTGCTCGCGGCGAAACTGATCCATGCCGACGCAGCAGGCATAGTCGAAGCGCCGGGCCAGTTCCTGTTCCAGCCAGCCGTAGAAGACCGAGTCGGGGCGGATGGAGAGCTTGCGCACCAGGGAATCCGGATGCAGATCCTGGGGCTGGCTCCGGCGCGTCTCCCGTACCCGGAAGTACACCAGGCGCCCCCGCAGATGGGTGCGATCCACCCACTCGGCCACCCGGGCATAGTGGGTGTCGGGCACCAGCAGGGAGAGGCCGAAGTTGTGCAGGACCCGTTCGATGGCCCCTTCCCAGTCGGTTTCCTGTTCATGCACCTGCAACAGCTCGCCCACGAAGGGCAGGTCGTCCACCGGCAGATCCAGGGACTGACAGAGGGCGTCGCGGATGCCCAGCATGGCGGCGGGGATGTTGGAGCGACGTTGGCGCAGGGACGTCAGCTCGCTTTCCAGTTCCTGGTGGTGTGTCCGCTGCTGATGCAACGCCACTCCCGCCTCGGTGATCCGGTTCTGCAGGTCATCCCGCTCTCGCTGAGCGTCTTCCTGGGCCTGGGTCAGGGTCTGGAAATTGTCCTGAAAGACCGCCAGGTCGGCGGCATCGGGCAGTGCCAGTTGCTGGGCCAGATCCCGGTACCGCTCCGCCCGGTGCCGCCGCTGGTCGCGGATCTCGCGCTTTTGTTCCAGCTCGACCTTGATGCGCTCCAGCCGATCGCCCCCATTCTCGGCAATGGCCTGCTTGAGTTCATCGCGCCGGGCCCGCTGTTCCCGCTGCTGGCGATGGAGCTGCTCGATGCGATGCTCCAGACGGGCCAGATCCTTGTGCAGATGGTCCAGTCTCCGGTCCAGCAGCCCGGCCTTGAGCGAGGCAAACCAGGGCCTGAGTGCCTCCCGGCAGGCGCGCAGGGCTTCGGCCTCCCGGCAGCGTTCGGCATAGGTGTCGGCGCGGGCCACCAGCGGTTCCAGATGGGCGACCTGGGCCTTGGCCTTGAGTACCGCTTCATGGGCCCGGTTGAGGTCGTCGAAATGGGTGATCAGGGCCTGAATGCGATCCTCCACCGGGAAGGCTTCGAGCATGTGACTGCGCACGAATTCGGTGAGGTTGCCCACGGATTTCATGGATACGGTCTGGTTGAACAGTTCCAGGGCCTGGTCGTTCTCGATGCCGAAGCGTCGCCGGAAGGCACCGCTGTAGGGCGGGAAGCTGTCGAACAGTTCCACCCCGGGGGTATCCCTCAGGCGCTTGCGCAGCCGGGTAAGGTCGCTGCCGAAGTCGGCAAAGTGGTCCGTAATGCGCAGGGCGCCGTCGGCCACCACGAAGAACCGGGCCGGTTGCCCCTGTTGATCCTTGATCCAGAACACCTGGGCCAGGGTGACATGCTGATCGAAACCTTCGTTGTAAAAATGCCCCAGTATCACGGAATAACTGTTGTGATCCCGCAGGCCCACGGCACGGCTGATCAGACCCGTGTCGCTGCGCTCTGACTTGTAATACCCCAGTACATAGGAACGCAGGCTGCGTTCCTTGGCCTCGGCGCCGGCCGCCTTGTTGTAGGTGATGCGCTGGGCCGGTACCAGCAGGGTGGTGATGGCGTCCACCAGGGTGGACTTGCCCGAGCCGATATCCCCGGTGAGCAGGGCATTGTCACCCTCCGGGCGCAGGGACCAGACCCGGTTGTGGAAGGTGCCCCAGTTGTAGACTTCAAGATGCTGAAGGCGAAAACCAGTGTGTTCGTCGGATGCGGCAAACTCCAGTTCAAGTGCCATCGTCGGCCTCCCCGGCATGGTTGCGGTACTCGGTCAGGCGCTGATCGAACTCCGCCAGCCACTGGGCGTCGATGAAGGTCTTGATGATGCGGCGCACCTCGTATTGGTCCTCCTGGCCACGCAATCGGCGCAGGAACCCCAGTTCCACCACCTTGTTGATGTCGGTCTGGATGCGGTCCACCAGCCGGGCCTCGTTGGCCGTGGGGGGCAGGAAGACCCGTAGCATCTCCACCATCTGTTCCCGGGACAGGATCAGGCGCGGGTCACCACCGCCGGCATCGTGTTCCACCAGTTTCTTGCGCAGCAGGGCCAGCAGCAGACTCACCGGATAACTGAGCTGGCGGCGCTGCACCAGCCTGGGTAGTTCCGTTTCGTCGTCCTGGGTCGGGCGCTGCCGGAGACAGGCATGGCCTTCGGCGTCGTCCAGCATCAGTTCCAGGCCCAGCACGGCCACATGGTCGCGCACCCGGGCCTGGTGGTCCTGCAGTACCTGCCAGTGGCGCGGCTGCTGATCTTTGTAGAGTACGCCCCTGAAGAGCGTGATGAGCATGGCGGAAAAGGTCGAGTCGGTTTCGATATCGGTCATCAGTGTGCGCGGGTGAAGATGATCTGCGGCAGGGTGGCGCGACGCAGGATACCCCGGGCATCCTGCCAGTGCACGGTCTGGGGATGGGCTTCATCGATCACGCTGCGGTGATCCTCGGCGGCCAGGCTCAGGTAGGTCACCAGTTCCGCCAGGCCGTGTTCCAGGGGATGTTCGTCCAGCAGGGTCGCCAGGGTGATCTGGTCCCGTGTCTGCAGGGCCTGGCGGATACGACCCCGCAGCAGGGTCCGGTCCACCCAGGTCTGATCGAACAGGGCATCGGGGGTGGCATGGCTCTCTCCGGCTTCCAGCTGCTGCTGGCGGATATGGGGCCGGATCGGCGGACTGAACAGGGGGCGCTCCATGGGCAGTTCGATGCAGGGCGAGGGTTCGTCCAGGGACAGCGTCAGCTCGGGCGGGTGCTCCCGCAGGGCCAGTGCGTGTTGTTCCAGTTCCCGGATCAGGGTCATGATGCGACGGTTTTCCAGCCAGGCCTGATCATCCAGATAACGGCGCAGCTGCTCCGACAGACGGGCCACCATGCGCTGGGTATATTCACCAGCGGCGAGCCAGTCGTAGTGGATGCGCCGCAGCCTGGGGTCCGGCTCCAGTTCGGCCACCTCCACCAGCGCCAGTACCCGCTCCAGTTGCTCCGACAGTGCCTCCTGGCGTGCCGGTGACATGAGCAGATCCCAGAAGGCACGAAAGCTACGCCCCTGGTCTGAATCGGTGATGCGGTCCTGTTCGCTGAACACTTCGTCCAGCACTTCTCCCTTGCCGCCTTCCCAGGTGGCCACCTTTTCCCGCACCTGTCGATCCAGGGCGCGGAAGTTCTCTTCCACCTGACGAAAGTCCGCCAGCAGGCCCCGGGCCGTGCCCGCCATCTGCAGGAATCGCTCCCGCAACTGGGTCGGGTCCATCAGATTGATGTGACCGGCACGGATCTGCTTGATCTCCCGGTCGATGACATCCCTGCGCGCCTCCAGATCCCGGATACGGGCCTCGGGGTCGCTCTCCGCGCCCTGGAGGATCTGTTGCAGCAGGTCGAAAACCAGGGTCAGACGGGATTCCGCCCCGATGAAGTGAGGCTGCTCCAGACTTTTCAGCCATTGGATGGCCTGTTCCGTGGCCGGCGTCAGGTCGTAATGGGGCTCGTCGCCGTGTTCCGGGTAATAGCGCCGCAGCCAGCCCCGTTCATCGGCGGACCAGTCGGACAGGTAGGCGCGGGCGGCCCGGGGATAGGCATCCTCGCCCAGTTGACCGCGCAGGTGAAACAGGAAATCTTCCAACCGGTTTTCCAGGTCGGTGGCCGCCAGCACCCGGACATTGGGGGCGACGAAGCTGCCGTGGAGGAAGCTGATGATCATGGGGGCGTTGTCCGCCACCAGCAGCCGCCATGCCGGATGCATCCGACGCAGGTTTTGCAGGTCGTCGTGGTTCATGTGCTACTGGATGGTGTCGCCGGGGAGGCGGAAAGGAGGGGTTGAGACGGCCGGATGTCCAGGCGCAGCATCAGCGTTAAGGGATCGAGCGTGGAGGGCTGGAAGCCGTAGTGCTCGTAGAATTGCCGCGCGTGATCGTGAAGGGCATGGACGAGTAACGCTCGCACGCCGACGTTTTGCGCAACCACCAGCGCCCGCCGTAGGGCATCCTGAAGCATGGCGCCGCCGAGCTTGTGACCCTGGGCATGGGTGTCGACGGCCAGCCGGGCCAGCACCAGGACCGGGACGGGGTCTGGCATGTTACGGCGAACCGCGCCGGTCGCCAGACGATGTGCGACCGCCCCCGCGGCCATCGCGTAGTACCCCTGAATACGGTCGTCCTGATCCACGACGACGAAGGTGCGACTGGCGCCGTTTTGCTGGTTGGCCATCGCCCGGCGTTTAAGCCAGTCGTCAAGCACCGGCTCCCCGCAGGAAAAGTCGCCGACGCGGTGGACCGCGGTCAGCGGCTGGGGCGCGCTGAGCGGGGTATTCATCCTTCAGTCCAAGGGGCCTTCAGCGCCATCAGCCGCTCAAGCCCCGGGTTGGGCGCGAGCGGCGCATCGAGCAGGTCAATGAAGTGCTGGAATTGATCGGCGTCGAGGTTGAAGTAGACCTGATCAAGCAGCACGGCCTGGGCCCTGTCACAGGCGGCCTCAAGCATGAAGTCCGAACGGTTTTTACCCAAGAGATGAGCAGCGCGGTCAATCAGATCGCGCTGCTCCGGCAATGCCCTCAGGTTAATGGCGGCGTTTCGCATGATTTAGCCCTGCATACACGATAGATACGCAAAGACCCTAGGTCTGTGTGTGGCTGTTGTCAATACGTGTCTGCAATTGAGGGTACGATTCGGTTCTAACAGGAGGCCCGGGGTAGCCTGCGGACGGATCTGCCAAGGAAACGAGTTTGTGATAGATTTCACGAAAAAGCAGAAAAACCTTAGGAACACCACCCCGGTGACGGCATGAGGCCACCTTCTCTAGGCCCGATAACCCTCCGGGCCTGACGTATCCCCACAAATCATGGAGCAGTCCCCGCCGCCAAGCTGGGCCGTATCACCTGCTTGATCCGGTCCAGCATGGCTGCCGAGAGTTCCAGCGGCTTTCTGGCCAGCACTTTCAAGCCCAGGAAGAAATGG
>NZ_JAJNQM010000081.1:0-13766 GCF_022227785.1 Ectothiorhodospira lacustris
GAACACGGTAGGAATCCCCTTCGTTTCCGCCCTCGGCGGCGAGCATCAGCGAGAGGGAGGGGAGGATGTCAACTAGAGCATCTGAACGAACACTTATGCTCGCACCTGGATGGACGTTTGTCGCATTTCGCTTGTGAGCATCGGGTTCGCACGGACCAGGGTGGATGGAAGTGGATATTGTCCCGGGGGCTGGTGGTGCGCCGCGATCCGCATGGCAAGCCGCTGCGTATGGTGGGTACTATCACCGATATCAGCGAGCGCAAACGTATGGAGCAGGAGCTCCGAGAAATGGCCACGACCGATTACCTCACGGGCTTGGCCAATCGCCGCCATTTTCTGGAGCGCGTGACCGAGGAGCTGGCCCGCCTGAAGCGGGATGGGGGGCATCAGGCGGTGGTGCTGCTGCTGGATCTGGATTACTTCAAGGCGGTGAATGATACCTACGGCCATTCTGCCGGTGATGCCGTCATCAGGCATTTTGCCCGGCTGATGCGTGATTGCCTGCGCAGGATGGATGTACCCGGGCGTGTGGGTGGCGAGGAGTTTTCGGTACTACTGCCCGACACCGATATCGATGCGGCCCTGCATCTGGCGGAAAGGCTGAGAGCTCGGGTCGCCGAGGCTCCCGTGCAGGTCGATCACCAGCAGATCCCGGTGACGGTCAGCATCGGGCTGACCTTGCTGACTCAGGCGGACGCCTCACCGTATGCTGCCCTGCAGCGCGCCGATTTGGCCCTTTACCGGGCCAAGGATAGGGGGCGTAATCGGGTGGAGGTGCTGTCCGCGGGGGATTAGAGCAGGGCGGTAGGGTCAGAAATGCCGGCACCAAGGTGTGCTATGCAGTTCCTGGAGGCAGGTGAGCAGTCGCCGAAAGGTATCGCGGTGCCTGCCTGGTCACCGACTGGAGGCCCTGTTCGGAGGGCCGAAAAGGAGAGGGCGCAGGCTCTCTGCACCCGGCTCCGATCACAGCCGTCCCGGTCTGTCGCGACCCTGGTCGCCGAGGCTCTTTTGAACCGCGAAACATAGGAGCAGTCATGCACGGCCCGAGCCCAGAGACAAAGCACCCGATGGAGGGGTTCCCGCAGGTTTGCTTCATCCGCAATACGGTGCGCAATCCGAACATCATCATCGGCGAGTACACGTATTACGACGACCCGGAGGACGCCGAGGATTTCGAACGCAACGTGCTCTATCACTTCCCGTTTGTCGGTGACCGCCTGATCATCGGAAAATTCTGCGCGATCGCGCGCGGCGTGCGGTTCATCATGAACGGCGCGAATCACGCGCTGTCCGGCATTTCGACCTATCCGTTCTACATCTTCGGCAACGGGTGGGAAGGGGCGGAACCGGCAGCGGCCGACCTTGCGTACAAGGGCGACACGATTGTCGGAAACGATGTCTGGATCGGCTACGAGACGCTGATCATGCCCGGGGTACATATCGGCAACGGCGCGATCGTTTCGGCACGTTCCGTGGTGGTGCGCGACGTGCCGCCGTACACCATCGTCGGCGGCAACCCGGCGCAGCCGATTCGCCCGCGCTTTGCGCCTGACGTCATCGCTCGCCTTGAGGCCGTCGCCTGGTGGGACTGGCCGATCCAGAAGATCACAGCCCACCTGGACAGAATCACGGGCGCCGATGTCGACGCCCTGGAGGCGGTTGCCGCGAGCCGTTGAGTGTCACCGCCAGGCCGGTTGGGCAGCCCAAGCGCTACCGGTTCTCGTCACGCCTTGATGTTCGGTGATCGGCAGAGTAATTAACAGCTTCACTCAATCAGATGATTTGTTGAGACCTGGCGCCGGCAGGACGACAATAAACACATGTTGCGGAACGATTCGCCCAAGCTCTACATTGATGCCGGGGTCAGCCAGGTGAGGGCGGTACTGTACGTCCACGGGTCACCGGTACGTGAATGGGATCTGGCGGCTACCGGGAAATTGCCCGGGCAGGTGCGCGACAGCGGCCTGAGGGCCGCAAGCCGGGACAGCGCGGTGCGCATTACCGGCAAACTCGCCGAACCGGTACGCCGGCTGCTGGGTCGGGGTACCCTCATCCTGCCCGCAGCAGCCCTGTGGGCTGCCCTGCGTGAGCGCCAGTTGCGTGACTATCCCGGACAGCGGCTGGGCCTTCTGGAGATCTCCGCTTCCGGCTATCTGGCCCTGGCCCTGGACCGCCACGGTGGCACCGGTGACACCGGTTTGGTCACCCACCCCCGCTGTGGCGCCGGTTCCGGCACCAACCTCACCCGCGTGCTGCAAAAACTGGATGTCTCCCCAGAGGCTGTGGATACCCTGCTCGCCGAATACCTGGGCGAGACCGGCCGGGAGCGGCGATCGGCCCTGCCGGTGCGGGCCGATCGCTGTGGCGTCTTCGGGGCCTCGGCCACCATCTCCGACAAGAACCAGGGTATCCCGGTGGCCCATGCCCTGGCGGTCACCCTGAAGTCCGAGATCAACAAGGCCTGCCGACGGGTGCCCCTGCCTGTGGATCGGGTACTGTTGTGCGGTGGCCTGTTCCGATGGGCCTTCGCCCGGGATTGCGCCGTGGATGCCCTGACCGCCGTCGGTGTGCCCCACGTCACCCACATGGCCGACGCCAACCTGACGCTGGAGGGGTTGCGGGCGCTGGATGCAACGGCGCCGGATCCGACCACCGCGCCACCCCCACCCGCGGCGCCGGCGTTCGATCACCCGGCTTTCACCGCCCTGGAGTCGCAACTGGAGGAACGGGACCAGTTGCACCGCCTGCCCGCGCCTGCGTTGGACCCCGATGACTGGCGCCCTGGCCATCCGGTGAACATCGGCCTGGACGTGGGTTCCACCATGGCCAAGATGGTCATCGCCGACGCCGAGGACGGCCGTCTGCTGCACGCCGCCTCCCAGAGCAACGCCGGCGAGACCATCGCCACGCTCAAGGCCCTGTTCACTGCCCTGCAGGATGCCGGCCACCGTCACCTGAACGTGGGCCGCATCGGCATCACCGGCAGCGCCCGCTACCAGGTGCGCGAGGCCCTCACCCGGCTCTATCCGGCACTTGAGGGACGGGTGGCGGTGATGGTGGAGAACTACGCCCACGCCCGGGGCTCCCTGGCGGTGGCCCGCGAGCACGTGGGCGCGCTGGCCGAGGCCGGGCATGATGTGGACACCCGCTGGTGCATCCTGGTGGATATCGGCGGTGAGGACACGAAGATCTCCACCCTGTTGCTGGAGCGCGGTGACCTGTTCGACAACGCCATGAACATCAAGTGCTCCGCCGGCACCGGCAGCCTCATGGACACCCTGGCCAGTCTGTTTGGTCTGCCCTCGGCCCGCGAGGCCTACGAACAGGCCCAGGCGGCGCCCGGCGCCCATGACCTGGATGCCACCTGCTCGGTGTTTCTCATGGAGCATGCCCGCACCCTGCAGGCCCGTGGCGTGGGCAACGATGTGATTCTCGCCTCCGCCTGCTGGGCGGTGGTGGAGAACATGGCCCGTACGCTATGGAACCAGATCAGCCTGCCGCCCCGGACCGTGGTGCTGTTGCACGGTCAGCCGATGCTGGGTCGGCCGCTCCCCGCGGCGGTGGTCAGCCGCCTGCAGCGCCTGGTGGGGGCGCCAATCCATGGCCTGGTGCCCCCCTTGCCGGGTCACCGGGCCTGCCTGGGCCTGCTGCCGCGACCGGGAGAGACCCTGGGCTCTGTCCACGTGGACCTGGACACCTTCATCCAGCGGGAGTACGACAAGCGCATCATTACCTGCAAGGGGGCCGTCTGCGGTGATCCCCTGGCCCGTTGCAACCGCACGGCCCTGAAGACCATCGATCCCTTGCAGGGCACGCTGCGCCTCACCCTGGGTGGTTGCAGTGCCATCAACGAGGCCACCGGCCGCAAGGGCGTGCGGGCGTCGCCCCGGGTGGCGGATCCCTACCAGGCGCTCTGGCGGCAAAGCGACCAGCACCTGCCGCGCAGCGAGGCACCGGATCGACTGGTCATTCCCAGGGCCTTTGCCGTTTCCGAATGGGCGGGGTTTTTCGCCGAGCTGTTCACCCAACTGGATCTCCCCGTGCATGTGGACAATCCGCAAACCGACGATGTCCTGGCCGGGCAGTCGCGATTTCGCGTGGATACCTGCGCCCCGCATCTGGGGGCCGTGGGCCAGTTGACCCGACTGGCGGGCGAACCCCATGGCTATATCCTGGCACCGCAGATCGAGTTCCTGCCGCTGACCGGGGCCGGACTGGGACGCAGTTGCACCGCCAATCAGGGAGGACTGGCCACTGCGCGGGCCATGGCACAGGAGACCCACCCAAAGGCGAGGATCCAGCTGTTTCACCTCAACCTGCGCCATCCCGATGCGGCCGCCCTGGCCGCCCAGCTGTGGCCGCAGTTGCGATCGGTGTTCGCCCATTACCACCGCAAGATCGACCGGACCCGCCTGGAGTCGGCCATCGACCAGGCGCTGGCGGCCCAGCGGGCCTGGCGTCAGGCCCTGCAGGACACCCTGGCCGCCCAGTTGGAAGAGGCCATGGCGGATGGTCAGGAGATCGCGCTGGTGCTGGGCCGGGAATACATCCTCACCCCGGGGCTCTACGACAGCCACGCCGGCCGCCTGCTGCGTGACCGCGCCCTGGTGCCGGTGCCCGCCCATGTGCTGGACGTGACGGCGGATGACGACCTGGCCCATCTTTACTGGCGCAATCCCCAGGTCATGACCACTCTGGTGAGGGCGGTCAGCCGGCGCCGGCTGCATACCCGTCTGCGACATGAGCGCTTGCGGCGACTGTTCCAGCAGCTGGAGGCCCCGGACCGTCAACCGTTGGCCCTGGTCTTCGTCTCCACCTTCCTGTGCGGCCCCGACAGCGTCACCCTGCCGCTGATGGCGGAGTTTGCCCGGCAACGACCCTTCCTGCTGATCCAGTCGGATGCGGCCATCCAGGAACTGGCCCACCTGGAGAACCGGGTCAACACCCATGCCCAGCAGGTGCGGCAGTATCTCTCCCAGGGGGTGTGGCAGGCCCCGGAAGAGGGCTTTGAGATCCAGACCCTGCAGCGGCTCACCGATCTCTCCGACGGCATCGATCCGGAGCGGGACTTGCTGGCCCTGCCCACTCTGGCGGACAACCGCTTCGTGACCTCGGTGCTGCAGAGCACCCCGCTGACCTGCCTGGACAACTACGACGACACCTACGACCTGGAGGCGGCCATCCGCCGCGGCCGCGCCGCGGCCGGCGAGTCGGTATGCGCCCCCCTGGCCGCGGTCTACGGCGACACCCTGTCCCTGGTGGAACGCTTTCGCCGCTTGCGGCAGGACCCGCAATCCCCGCTGTACGGCAAACGCCGCCTGCTGGTGTTCAATAACAAAGGGTTGGGCCCCTGCCGTCAGGGGCAGTACGTGGAGACCCACAAACTCCTGTTTCATCGTAACCCGGGTGACATCCGCGACGAGGCCGACGAGGGCGAGGCGGAGGATCTACTAAGGTTCCTGGTGGCCATGGAAGACCGGGGCTTTGACGTGGGCCTGGGCAAGGCGGTGTTGCTGCGTTGCATGCAGGGCGCGGTGCTGCAGGGCGTGTGTCACCAGTTATTGTTCGAGGCAGCGGCCCGCTGCACCGACACCGATGCCCTGGCGCGTCTGCGCCATGACCATCGTGCCCTGACGGAAGCCATCTTCCAGCGACAGCGCGAGTTCACGGCACCGGAACGTGCGTTGTCCTGGTGGCCGGCCTGGACCCGCCACCGGCGCGCGCTGCAGCGGCCCTTGCGGGATTTCGCCGGGCGCTGGCTGGATCGCCCACCGGTCGCGGCGTCGCCGTTGAAGATCCATGTGGAAGGGGAGACCTACATGCGTGTGGCCCAGGTGGAAGCCCTGTTCGACTGCCTGCTCAGGCTGCTCGGACCGGGCCGTTTTCGCCTGACCTACACCCCGGTGTGGTCCTATCTGGACTACAAGAACGCCAGCCGGCGCTGGCGCAGCCTGGAGACGGTTCGGGAAAGTCACGCCCGGCTGTCCCGCGCTACGGATCCGGACACCCGGTCATCGCTGCGTCGCCTGCGCAACGCCCGCACGGGTCGCTATCTTGGCGCCCTGGCCGTGGAATGGGGCTTTCGCCAGTGGCTGGCCCGGCCCCTCTACCGGGCGGCGGGCTTGCCGCTGCCTGAGAGCATGGCCCAGGCGTTGACCCGCTCCCGGCGATTGATCCCCACCGGCCGACCGGGCGGGGAACTCTCCCCCTACGTGGGCGAGGCCCTGGGCAAACTGGAAGCCGGTTACGACATCGTCTTCAACATCGCCCCCGAGGGCTGCATGGTATCCGGCATGGGGGATGCCATGAGCGGGCGCCTTACGGAAGAAGCCGGCGGCCGGGGCCGCATCCAGCCCCTGTTCTCCGCCCAGGGCACCCTGGACGAAGACCTGGTCTCTCAGGCCTTGCTCCAGGCCGTGGGCCCCGAGGGGCTCTATCGTCGCTGGGGCTGAGCAGCAGGAAGGTATCGATGATGTGAGTGTTACCCGGACGATGCCATGGCGCACCCGTATGATTCCGCAACAGAATGTTCAATTGATGCTTCGGCTGGGATGATTTTGCGCGGCTGACTGGATCGAGCACGCTATCGCAGTCCCGGCAATGATGGTCGCCGCCGCCAGCGGGATCAGTGCCCCGGTTGCGTCAATCGCCATCAAGGTCAGCGACCCGATCACGCACCAGAGGGTGGGAATGGTCAGGGCGAGCCAGAGAGCGGGGCCGCGCAGGATGATCAACAGCACGCCCAGAGTGGCGATGGCAGTGGGGTCGGGGTGCAGCCCGTAGGTCTCGGCATGGCTCAGGCCTGGGCCGATGGTTGCCGCGATCAGAGGATAGCCAAACAGGGAAACCACCGTGATGGTCGTTCCGATCCAGGCCGAGAGCCCTTTGGATGGTCCTTGCGTCCTGATTGATCCGGCGAAAAAAGCGAAGGTGAGCAACAAAACGGCCTGGGCGACAAAGCCCCAGCCAAACCACGGGGCGGCCCAGTTCAGTTCGGCGTAATAGGTCAGGTGGAAGAGGATTCCGCTCGTCAGCCAGGCGGGGGCGAGCAGGACCAGGGCCATGCGCTTATTGCCGCGAAGCGCGAGCAGCAGGGCGGCCAGGCCGATAGATACAGCAACAATGTGCAGTGGCCAGAAGGTCTCGTTGATGCGCTCCAGCAAACGCCAGTAGATATCCGCGGTGAACGGGATGAAGTCTTCGAGGCGGTAGGTCTGCCAGTCACTCATTGGGCGATTACAGCGACGCCACGTGGCGGATCATGCGTTCCCGCGTTGCCGGCGTTGGCATGGGGTCGTGGCCGGCGCGCATGTTCTCGATGACGTGCTCAACGCGGGTCGTTGCCGGGATGGCGCAGGTCAGCGCCGGATGGCTGACAATGAACTTGAGCAGGAAGTCGGCCCAGTTGCGGCAATCGAATTCTTCAGCGGCCCATTCAGGGACTTCGTGTCGACGCTGGATGTTCTTGATCAGGCTGCCACCGTCGTACGGGCGATTAGCGATCACGGCAATGCCTTTTTCCTGCGCCAGCGGCAGCAGGCGATCTTCGACCCGGCGATGGGTGATGTTGTAGGTCAGTTGCACGAAATCGATGTCGTGTTCTCGCATGATGCGCTCGATTTGGTCGTGGCGGCGACCGTGCGAGGTGGTGATGCCGACATGAGCGATTTCGCCATCGGCCTTCATCTGCTTGAGTACGTCCAGGTGCTCGCGCCAGTCGGTGAGGTTGTGGACCTGGACCAGATCGAAACGGTCGACCCCCCAACGGTCGGACAGATCGCTGATCTGCTCGCGTGTGCTGCCGCCGGCCGGGCTCCAGACCTTCTCCGCCGCGTAGAGCGAGTCCGGCTTGCCCAGTTTGTCGAGTGCATGGCCCATGACGTCGGGTGCGGAGCCGTACATCGGTGAAGAATCCACCAGGCCGCCACCGTGTTCGAAGAAGGCACGAACGACCTCGGCCCGTGCGTCGAGCAGTTGCGGATCCCTGCCGACATTGAACGTCCGCCAGGTACCCAGGCCGATGACCGGCAGATGCCCGCCACCGGGGATGGCCTTGCGGAGCAGGCCGCCGGAGTCGGCAAAAGACGGATGCGGTGTAAACCAGGCCGCGGCGATGCCGCCAACGAGGAGTTTCAGGGCAGTTCGGCGCGAGTGGAGATGACTCATGACGACCTCGTTCGGAAAAGCTCAGGTTTGACTGCCACCGTAGCAAGAATCAGTGTGAAGGCGGAGAGCACGAAAACCTTGTTGACGAACCAGTTGGTCTTCCAGCTACTCCAGTCCGGTTCGGCCAGAAAGAGGGCGAACAGGGTCAGGATGATGATGATCTCGATGACCGACATGCTAACGGCCAGCCAGCGCGTGTACCAGGGCTGCATCAACAGCGCCCAGCCCAGCCAGACATGCGCGACCGGCCACAAGTCCCAGAAGACGTAAGTGGCCCAGGGCTCGTCCGTGAACAGGGCGAAGGTGATCGGAAAGACGTACTTGATGAATGCCGACCAGGCGGCCAACACGAAAAGCAGGTGGGCGAGGAAGGTGATCCAGCCGGAATAGGGGGCTTGTAATCGGAATCGAGTCATGTCGGGTCTCGGATTGTGGGCAACCACGGTGGCTGACCGGCCGGCGCGTTCAGGTCCACGCCATCCAGGGCACGGGTGCCGCCAAAGTCCCTTATCAGCCCTTCCATTTCGATCGCATCGCTCATCCCTACCTCAGGGGAGCCGGATTCGAATCCGAGTGCTATCGTATGTGAAGACAGTCTGCTGGAGATACACCCTCATGCTTGGCTGCCACGGGCACGGACTTGTTCGGGCCTCTCCCGGACGTTGGAGTGGAGGATATTCGTGATGGGCCACCTGTTCAGGAAATCTTATCATCCGCCGGGCACGGCTCCGGGAACGTTGCCCGAACAGGGGGCGGGAAAAGGGGCCGCCCAGATCCATCTCGTCCGTTACAGCGGGCGGAAGGTCGTTGAACACGAGGACTGTGATCTCGCGCAATGCCTGGACACTGAAGGAGAGGGCACTCTCTGGTGTCATCTGCAAGGGCAACCCTCTCCCGAGCAACTGGCCCGGCTTGGCGAGATGTTCTCGCTGCATCCCCTTGCGGTGGAAGACGTCGGAAATCACGGGCAGCGGCCGAAGGCCGACATTTTCGACGAGGGTGTGTTCGTGATCCTGAACCAGCCGCGCTGGGACGAGAGCAACCTGGCGCTGGACCAGGTCAGCGTGTTCCTGGGCCAGCGTTTCGTGATTACCGTGCATGCGGGGCCGGGCGATCCCTTTGCTCCTATCCGTCGCCGGATCCGAAACACGAACCGAAACTTCTCCGGATTGGGCGCCCCATACCTGGCCTACGCCGTGATCGACATGGTCGTGGACCAGGCCTTTCCGATTCTGGAGGAACTTGGGTCACAGATCACGGACCTTGAGGATCGCGTGATGGAAACACCGGAACGGTCGACCTACGAGCAGATTCACCTATTGCGGCGCGATCTGCTCGTGCTGCGTCGGCAGTTCTGGCCGGTGCGCGACATGCTCGGGAAGTTGATGCGCGATGGCGAGGATCGGTTCAGCGAGGAAGTGATTCCTTACCTGCGTGATGTGCACGACCATACGATCCAAATTATGGACATCCTGGAGTCGTATCGCGAGATGAGCGCGAGCATGGTCGATGTCTTCATGTCATCGGTCAATCACCGGCTGAACGAAGTCATGAAGGTCCTGACGATCATCGCGACGATCTTCATTCCGCTGACGTTTCTGGTGGGTGTCTACGGGATGAACTTCGCACATCCCGAGAGCCCGTGGTCCATGCCCGAACTCCACAGTTATTACGGGTATCCGGTGATCTGGATCGTGATGCTGGCCATCGCGGGGACGATGCTGTATCTGTTCCGACGCCGGGACTGGTTCTGATCTGTCCGACCGTCGGGCGGGTCGCCGGGGCAACTCCGCGAGGGTCCGGTTGCCGGGTGGTTCGCTGGCGGTTGGCCCGGCGCTCAGCGATCGTCCCACCGGTGAGCATGATGGGTAGACAGGCCAGCGCCACCGCAAGCATCACCCACAGATCAGGGCTGATGGCTGAGTCTGACCCGCTTGCCGGCCTCCGGGGCCACCGGAAGCCAGGTGCCGAACTGTGCGGATTGTGCCTGGCGGTTCTTGCGCATGGGGTAGGCGTCTGTTTCGGCCAGCAGATGGCCGTCCTGGGCTAATACCTCGATATGAATGGTTCCGGGAATGGCGCCCCGGCGGTGGATATCATGGGCGATGGTTCCTCTGACCTGCAGACCTTCTTCGTATTCCATGACCCGGACGGGGCCGAATCTGTAACCGGTTGAGTCGATGGTCTCGACTTCGAGTGGGCTTTGCGTGATCCGTTCGGGCAGCAGGCTGCATGCCGGCGCCAGCGCCGCGAGGCCTATGGCCAGCAGGACGGGTAAAAACCAGTGTCTGTCTTGCATATTGATCTACTTTATTAGGGGATGAATAGGTTGGATGAAAAACGGGATCTAGAGCCGTCCTTGGTCCAGGGCAGGAACCCGCCAGTGGTGGATACCGCTGCCGGAAAAGTCCTTGCCAAGATCGTCCAGTACCGATTGGCTGGCTTCAGGGGGCAGGTGGATGAGTAACAGGGTCTTCGCCGTGTAACCCGCCACCTGTTCCGCCACCGTCATGGAGTGTTCCGATGAGCCATGTCCGGCCGCGGGCACACTGGTAAAGCCAGGGACATCGGGGCGATCCAGCAGCCATTCCGTGACCAGATCGGCGGTCTGGGGGGGCATGACCAGATAGAGCAACTGATAAGTCATCTTGGATATCCTCAGGAAGGCAAAGGTTCGGTCTTGGCAGGTGAAGAACCAAAGCGCCGATACAGGATGGGCAGCAGGATCAGGGTCAACAGGGTGGCCGATGCCAGGCCGCCGATCACCACGATGGCCAGAGGGCGCTGGATCTCGGAGCCCGGGCCGGTGGCAAACAGCAGGGGCACCAGACCCAGTGCCGCGATGCTGGCCGTCATCAGGACGGGCCGCAGGCGTCGACGTGCACCTTCAACCACCACGACGTCCATGGGCTGTCCCTGGGCTCGCAGTTGGTTGAAATAGGTCACCATAACCACGCCATTGAGTACGGCGATCCCCAGCAGGGCGATGAAACCCACCGAAGCCGGTACCGACAGGTATTCCCCAGTGATGGCCAGGGCAAATATACCGCCGATCATGGCAAAGGGGACGTTGGACAACACCAGCAGGGCCTGGCGCACCGAGCGGAAGGTGGAAAACAGCACCAGGAAGATCAACCCCAGGGCCATGGGTACCACCAGGGCCAGTCGGGCGGATGCCCGTTGCTGATTCTCGAACTCACCTCCCCACTCCAGGCGGTAGCCGCTGGGCAGATCCACCTCCTGCGCCACGGTTTGCTGGGCTTCTTCAACAAAGCCCACCAGATCGCGTCCTTCGACGTTGGCAATGGCCACGGCATAGGCCTGACCTCTTTCCCGGGTCAGCGCTACGTGCCCTTCCGTGATTTCAAAGCGAGCCAGTTGGGTCAGTGGCACGGACTGGCCGCTGGGCAAGGTCACCTGCATGGCTTCTAAACGGGCGGGTGACTGGCGCAGTGCCT
Source organism: Ectothiorhodospira lacustris (assembly GCF_022227785.1). Lineage (NCBI taxonomy): Bacteria > Pseudomonadati > Pseudomonadota > Gammaproteobacteria > Chromatiales > Ectothiorhodospiraceae > Ectothiorhodospira > Ectothiorhodospira lacustris. The sequence continues at coordinate 11,625 of NZ_JAJNQM010000081.1, forward strand.
CGGTTCCACCGATCACCAGCGGAATGCGGCGGCCTTCATCAAACACATGGCCGATGGGCCATCCTTCCAGCTGTGTCCTGAGCAGTGTGGACAGCGTGTCGGCGTCGATGCCTAGCCGGCCAGCCTCCATCCGGTCAATGGTGATATTCATATACTGAGCCCCCTCGTTGCGGGTGGTATAGACGTCCCGGGCTCCTGGTAAGGTCTGCAGCGTGTCGACGATGGCCCCAGCGATGCGGTTGAGCTGTTGTGGATCGGGACCCAGAACCTTGACGGCCAGATCGCCCCGGACGCCTGTGAGCATTTCCGAGACACGCATCTCAATGGGTTGGGTAAAGGCGTAACCCACACCGGGAAACTGGTCCAGCACCTCACGGATGCCATCAATCAGGGCCTCGCGGTCTTCAAATCGCCATTCGGAGCGGGGGGCCAGGACCAGGAAACTGTCGGTCTGATTGAGCCCCATGGGGTCCAGTCCCAGCTCATCGGAGCCGGTCCGGGCGACCACGCCCCGTATCTCCGGGATCTGTTCCAGTAAGGCCGACTGGATTCGTTGGTCCAGGGCCAGGGATTCGTCCAGGGTGATGGAGGGCAGCTTTTCCAGCTGCACGATCAGATCGCCTTCATTCATGGTGGGCATGAAGGTCTTACCCACCAGGCCAAAAACGCCGGCCGCGGCCACCAGCAGCAACCCGGCAATGGCCACCACCACCTTTTCATGGCGCATGGCAAGCCCCAGCGTGGGCATGTAGAGGCGGCTGAGCTGACGGGACAACCAGGGTTCATGATGGGCGCCCGTACCCAGCAGGAACGAGGCCAACACAGGGATGACCGTCAGTGAGAGCAGTAACGAAGACGCCAGGGCAAAGATGATGGTCAGGGCAACGGGCTTGAAGAGCTTGCCCTCCAGGCCTTGCAGGGTGAGCAGGGGCAGGAAAACAATGATGATGATCAGGATGCCCGAGACCATGGGTACGGCGACTTCCCGGGTGGCTCGGTAAATCAGATTCAGCCTGGGGAGGCGCCCACTGGAACCATGGGACAGCCGTGTGACGATGTTTTCCACCACGACCACCGCGGCATCCACCAGAATGCCGATGGCAATGGCCAGCCCCCCCAGTGACATGAGATTGGCGGAAAGCCCAAACTGCCGCATCAGTATGAAAGTGCCCATGGCGGCCAGTGGCAGGATGAGTGCCACGGTGAGCGCCGCACGGAGGTTGCCAAGAAACAGGACCAGCAGAATCAGGACCAGCACCGTGGCTTCGATGAGGGCCTTGGAGACCGTATGCACGGCACGGTTCACCAGCATGCTCCGGTCATAGAAGGGCTCGATTCGCACGCCTTCAGGTAGGGTGGGTTCAAGTTCTGCCAGCTTGGCTTTGACACCTTCCACCACGGTCTGGGCGTCGGCCCCACGCAGACCCAGGACCAGCCCCTGTACAGTCTCTCCCTCACCGTTATGGGTGACGGCACCATAGCGGCTGAGTGCCGCCAGACGCACGTTCGCCACGTCACTCACCCGCAGAGGCTGATGGGGGTCCGGGACGACGACGATGGCAGCCAGGTCTTCCAGGGTCTTGATGGCACCCTCGCTGCGGACCAGCAGGGTTTCCTCTCCGGCATCCAGGCGCCCCGCACCGTCATTGCGATTATTGGCGCTGATGGCGGCCTGTAGCGTATTCAGACCGATCCCATGGGCTGCCATGCGAGCCTGATCCGGCGCGACCTCAAAAGTGGTGACAAATCCGCCCAGGGAATTGACCTCGGCCACGCCGGGGACGGATCGGAGTGCGGGTCGAATGGTCCAGTCCAGCAGTTCTCGTCGTTGCGCTAGCGACAGGTCCTGCCCTTCGACGGTGAACATGAACATCTCCCCCAGCGGAGTGGTCATGGGCGCAATGCCACCTTCGATGCCCTCGGGCAGGTTATCCCAGGCCGAGTTCAGCCGTTCAGCCACTTGCTGGCGTGCCCAGTAGATATCGGTGCCCTCTGCAAAATCCACGGTGATGTCTGTCAGCCCATACTTGGCAATGGAACGCATCATGGTCTGACGCTGGCGTATCCCCACGAAATCACGCTGGGAGCCCGGCGGCGAGTTATTGTCAAATCTGGTGTACGACGGTCAGGCGGCCTTCCTGT
>NZ_JAJNQM010000082.1:0-13447 GCF_022227785.1 Ectothiorhodospira lacustris
TCGGGTCATGGGGTGAGGGTCTCAGGGTGGGTGGGGGAGTTCGGCGTAAAGTGGGTGTCCTTTGGATTGGCAACGGAAGACCCCGGCGAAGGGCCGGGGTCTTGACTAGCCAATCCTAATCGGTATCTCAGTCAAAATCGATTCGAGATTACGGGCAACCAGGGATAGCTACGCCCCCATAATTCCCACCACCAATAGCGCAAGTGGTAAGCGTCCCTTCGTCACCAAGCGTCAGTGTAATTGTACCTCTTCCACTGCCGCTGGCTTCAATAGTGGCTCCTGAAGTGCCAGACGCAGCAACTGTGACGCCATCAACGTTATTCCCGCAATCTGCAACGCCGGTATTGGCGCCAGTCGTCTGAATTATCTCTGAAACGCAGGTCATAACCCCCCGCGCTGAGGAAAGATCAGCACCACCAGCCGCCCGATTCGAGTAGTTCTGATACGCCGGCAAAGCAATCGCCGCCAAAATACCAATAATCGCCACCACGATCATCAGTTCAATCAAAGTAAAACCCTTCTGGTTCTGCATCACAGCTCTCCGTTCATTTGGATGACAGTTCCAATAAAGCAAGCATGATGCCAACTCATATCCGCAGATGAATGGTACCAATCCCCTCTCACCCGGTATTCCGGCCCCGGCCCCTCTCAACCCTTGGCACAACCCAATAATGCCGACTAAAATGATCGGCATTATTTTTCAATGCCACACCCTTCCAGCGGGATTCCTCCACCCGCTAAACTCCATTCAATGGAGGACCCGCGCATGCCATCAATCACCCTGGAATCGGCCATCCAGCTGACCGGTCTAAGCAGAAGGACCCTCTGGCGGCGCATCGCCACCGGCACGGTAAGGCGCCTGGGCAGGACAGGAGGGCGAGGGCCGGGACATGCCAGGATCGAGCTGGAACTGATCCGCGGGGATATCCCCCTGCCGGATCTGGAAGACGAGGATCTTCAGGTCATCCAGCAGGCGGACGCCGGTGACCCCGCCGCCCGCCACGACGTGGCCCTGATGTTGATGGAGGCCGGATGCCAAGAGCTGGCCATCCACTGGCTGACAGCCGCCGCGAACCAGCAATACCCGGACGCCATGCACTGGCTGGGCCGCTGTCACATCACGGGGGAGGGGGTGCCCAGGGACGAGGCCTTGGGGCTCTCCTGGATCCGGCGCGCCGCCGAGCGTGGCCATCTGATCTCGTGTCGGCAGATGGAAACCCTGGGCTTGAACTGACCGTTGCCCCGTCCGGCCCGCCTCATCTTCCCAACACCGCCATTCGTCGAACTCCTGATCATTTCGAAGCAAAACTAGGGTCAAATGCCTAGGAAAGCACGATTAATCAGCGAGGTCCACACCATGAAGCCCCTCCGCCGCCGCCGGCCTGACGGCCATGGCCGTCAGGCCGGCTTCTCCCTGATCGAGGCCTTGGTGGCGCTTCTTTTGCTCAGTGTCGGTTTGCTGGGCCTCGCCGGCCTGCAACTGCTGGGCATGCAGAGTTCCCATTCCGCCTATCAAAGGACCGTGGCTACCGTGATCGCCATGGATGCCGGTGAACGGCTGTGGATCAGACTGGGACAGGACGGGACATTGGATACCACGACCGTGTCCGCGGTGGAGGAGGACTGGCTGGAGTTCTGGACCAACCCGGACCCCGTTGACGGGCGTGTTTCGCTGCCGGGTTTGTCGGCCAGCCAGATCACTGAAGCATCAGGGGGTAGGGTATATACCATCCTGGTCCGTTGGTCCGAGGAGCGACTGAATGAACCCGGCAGTGTCTCCAGCTTTGAATACGTGGTTCGGTTACCCCAGGAGATTATCCCATGAGCCGCGCTCTCATGACGGGTTTTCCCGCGCATCGGTCACACGGGCTGTCGCTCGTGGAATTGATGGTCGCCTTGTTGATTGGCCTGATCCTGTTGGCCGGTGTGATGAACGTTTTCCTGGGAAATCAGGTGTCCTACCGGGAGTCCCAGCGTCTTGCCCAGTTACAGGAGTCCATGGGGTACGCCGTGGATTTCGTAGCCCGGGATGTGCGTGGGGCCTCGAATGTGACGTGGGACGAGGATGCCGGTGTGCTTACGGTCACCCGGGATCGGGATGCCCAGCAGTGCAACGTCAGCGACGGTGACCAGGCGGTGGTGTATTTCGTCCAGGGCAATGCTCTGTTTTGTGGTGCCTCCACGGCAAACGCCGTGGCCCTGGTGCCTGCAGTGGCGGACGCCTCTCTGGACGTGACGCTGCTGCGGGCGGACCCTTCGGACGCCTCTTCTCCCATCATCGGTCTGTGGGTGGAAATGACCTTCCTGAGTCGGGCCACCCCCGGGGAAACGCCGCTCCCGCATAGTCTCGGCTTTCATGTTGCCCTGCGTAACGAGATCTTGAGACACATATATAACTGAATACACTCACTGGCCGCAGAGGTAAGGTGCCATGTCCAATGATTACCCAAGACAGCGGGGGGTTGCGCTGGTTGTCAGTCTGGTCCTGCTGGCGGTCGCTACCCTGGTCGGGGTGGCGACCCTGAACGGCAGTTTTCTGCAGGAGCGGGTGGCTGGCAACGAACGTCAAGCCGCCAATGCCTTCATGGCCGCCGAAACCGGCGTGAGCGAGGTGCTTGCGGTGCTGCTGGACCCTGGTTACACCCAGTGGAATGGGGCGGCGATCATGGACGCCGTCGGTGACGGGGTACATGCGGTTCCCGGCAACGGTGGCGCCAGCTGGTCGCTGGAGTCAGTGACGGTGACGAACACGGTCACTCTGGAAGTCCTGGGTATCGTGGCCAATACCGGGGCTCGGCGCACCCTGCACGTGGAGCTTGGCTTGCCCGGAGCGGGGGGACCCAATCCCGAATCGGCCTACACATGCTACGGCGCGGAGTGCCGTACCCGGACCGGCTCCAACAGCAACAATGCCATCTACTATGACGGCCGAGACTGGCAGACCCCCACTTCCAGTAACTGCACCGGGGCGGGTTGCAACGGCACCCTGACCAGTGAGCGGGATGGTGATGTTGCGGGGATCTACCTGGTGGGTAATAACGATCCCAACGCCATCGGTACGGGCAACCAAGACGGGGACAATCGCGCGGATCAGATTCAGGGCGACCCGCCGAGAAAGCAGACCGATGCCGCGACCACCGACAGTGGTGTGGGCGTGGATCAATGGAATGCCTATGCGGATGCCCTGATCGGCCGCCCAAGCACGGAGACCGTGACCGTGGGCGGCAACACGGTGGACATATCCAGCTTCCTGGGGGGGCGTGATGCCCCCAAGGTGCACCATATCACCGGTTCCGGGAGTATCCGCCTGGGAGGCAATGAGCATGGCGCCGGTGTGCTCATCATCTCCGGTGATATCGAAATTTTCCCCGCCAATGGCACTATCACCTTCGAGGGGCTGATCATCCTGCGCGACGGCGCTCGCCTGTCATCCGGTTCAGGCACCGCCAATATCTTCGGTTCCGTGATTTCCCTGACCGGCAACGAAAATGCGGTGGACGCGGACCTGGGGGGAAACTTCACCCTCAAGTACAGCTCGGCGGCTCTGGAGAATCTTCGCCAGCATGGACTCTGGGGGGGGAATGGTGGTCCGGTTCAGGTGCTGTCCTGGAAGGAAAAGTCCAGCTGATCATGTAGACCATGTAAGCACTGTATGTCGGGGGTAGGTCGGATTTGAAGGCGTCAGGCGGGTCCTGACGCCTTTTTGGTTTTGAGCAGCACAAGCCATACCGTGATTGATCAGCTCAGTGAAGCGATGATCAATGACGCTACCAGCAGTTGGCCCCTAGAGGGCCTGTGGCTCCCCGCACACCCGTATGGGTAAGGGTGAACTTGGTGCATTTGCTGTCCTTGGTCTGCGGGCTGCCAGTGGCCGGCGTGGCCTCCAAGGTGAAGGTGCTTTGGGTTTGCGTGGTGGCGCTGATGCTGTAATGACCGTCCTGCGATGTTGCCGGCACGGGGCAGCCAACATAAGTATTTTGCCGGGTGTAGCAACGTTCCAACTGCTGTGCGGTGATCAGTAGCGTGGTGGTGGCGTCGGTGCGGCGCGACTTGTTGACGTATTCGGTATAAGACGGGTAGGCAATCGAGGCGAGGATGCCGATGATCACCACTACGATCATGACCTCTATGAGGGTGAACCCCTTCTGCAACGACACATGGTGCATCTGCGGTATTCCTTATTCAGGCAAATAATCCAAAATCTGAATGTGGGTGACACTGATGGCATCACCCGACCCCGTGGTGAGATAGCTGATGTAGGTCCCCGGCCGGAGCTGCTCAAAGTGTGATCGACCGTCATCCAGGGCGGTGATCTTCAGATTGCTGCTCAGCCTGTAGACGGTTTCATCGATGATGATGCTGCCTCGGGCGATATCCACGGCGTTTATGTTCCCCACGATGCTGACCGGGTCTGCCAGGGTGGTGACCGGCAAGGCACCAAGCGCCGCGAGCAGCATGACCCGCAGGCCCTTGCCGATCCATGGCCCGCCGACGAGGCGGGCGTTGGTGGTGTTGTGCCAATCCATATCCGTTACCTCAGTTGTTGCCAGGACTGACGTCCGTGCATCCGGGGGTCTTCGACCGTGATCCGTCTGCCCTGACCGTCAAAGACATAGCCGGACACACTGATGGGGCGCTCTCCCGTGCCGAATTCAAGGCCGGTGGGGGGCGCGTTATTCCAGTGGTCGTCCGCGTCAAACTCGCCGTCTTCGTTCAAGTCAAAGATCACACGGTCCGGCCGTGATCCCGAAAACAGGTTCAGTTCCATCAGGAACCCCCTGCGGCCGGTGCCGCAGGGGTCTTCATCCGGGATCATGGTGGTGAAGCGCACCCGTTGCTCGTTGAAGCCGCGCGGCAGCGTCGGACCACTGATCACCCGTTCCCCCGTGATCCAACTCAGGTCGATGTACCAGCCCCGGTGGCTGGACTGGAGATCGTAGTCGGAGATCCGGCGAAGTGTGTAGCTCCTGCCCCCCGTGGTGTGGGAGCCTTGCGCGACGATTTCCTGCTTGAGGAGCTGGTTACGGCCGCTGATCAGGCTGTTGGTATCCACCAGGCCGTAGATCGTTTGTACCTGGTTGCCGGGGCTGCCGCCGTCCTCCACCCGGAAATAGCTGCCGGTGCCGAAGGCCACCATGATGTTGTCGCCGTCTTCGTCAAGGGCCAGCACGGGAGCCGAGGTGATGGGCTGAGGATTGCCGCCGGAGTCCTGGGCCGTGAACAGCTGGGTGGCGGACCACTGACCGGCGTTGTTGTGGCTGAGGTTGAATCGCCACAGGTTACCCTGCAAATCACCGGCATAGGCCCTGGTGGCCTTCAGGCTGCGGTCCGGCCAGTCGGTCCAGCGTGGCGCCCCCAGCCCGTTGGGCGAGCCGCCGCTACCCGTGCCGGTGCTGATCTTGCGGATCAGCTGGCCATCGCTGAGGCGAACGACAAAAAGCATCGCCTGGTGACTGTTGCTGTTGTAGCCGTTGCCGAAGATGGCGGCCCATTCACCGTTGCTACCGACGCGGGCGATGGTGGGCTGCCCCACGTTGTAACCCAGGTCATTGTCGGTGAATTCCCATAGCACCTTGGCGGGGCCGAAGCTTGACGGGTCGGTGACATCAAGCGCGAAGATGCTGCGCCCGCCCGCGCCCATGGTGCCCAGCAATATGGTCTTCCATTGGCCGCCGATCTGGGCCTCGTCGACATAGGCGGTTCCATCCACATAGAAGCGGTGACTGTATTCCGGGTCCATGAGGCGGGCCAGGGGTGAAAACGAGGTGTTCGGTTCGGGTTTCAGCAACTCGCCGGGGATAAAGGCAAACAACTCCTCCCCGGAGTCTGCATCGAAGGCGTGCAACATGCCGTCGTTGGCACCGGCATAGATCACCCGCGCCCGCTGTCTGAAGGCCGGTGCTCCCAGCAGACGGCTGAAGCCATTGTAGTGTTGTCCTATGAACTGGGGGTCCGAGTTGATGATGTCTCCCAGCAATCGGGCCGGTCCGGACTCGGAGCGGCTACGGAAGCTCTGGTGGGCCGTGTCATCGCCACGCAGCCAGGCTATCCGTTCGGCGGCGAGGTTGTCCTGAGTGCCGCTAGGGGTGTGGTTGAGGGCATTGATCTGAGCGGATGCCAGGGCGCCGGGTTGGAAAGAGATGCCCTGTCCGGCGTCATTGGTGGTGACGATGTTTCGAGCCGCATGCCCTTTGGCACGCAGCTTCTGTTCGGCGTCCCAGCAGGCCGGGCAGTTGCCGTCCAGGTTGCCGCCTTCGCCGATCTGTTTGGACGTCAGGCTGCCGGACCAGTCACCGGACCGAAAGCCGGTGGTGTAGAGCAGGGTATCTTCCTGCAGGACTGCCGAGCTGGCCGCGGCGGAGGTGGCGGAGCTTTCCACCCGTCCGATAAATTCCTCCAGCACCGCGGCCAGTTCGTCCGCAAAGGTTTTGGGGTCCGAGGCACTGAAAAAACCGCCGCGGCCATTGATGGCCGCGTGGAGCATGTCATCGATCTTGGCGGAGTCGGCGTCACTGGGGTGGGGATTGGGCCAGGGCGTGGACAGGGCCGAGTAGGGCGGCGTGGCTGCCTGGAAGGCTTGGTCCTTGTCGATGCTGCCTGACACCCCCAGTCCCACGGTATAGGTGACCATGTGCTGCCAGAAGGCCGGGTTGCGTTCGCTGACGGGGACCCGGTTGGGAAGGTCGGGGCGAAGGTCGTTTTTCCAGAACTTCATGGCGACGTCGGCCAGGGTGTTGCTATGGGTGTCGGAAAAAGGTGCCGAGACGGTATAGCCGCCGGCGACACCACCGGGGCCGGTCAGACTGGTGTTGCCGTCACCGTCCTGATTGCCCACGCCCGGTTCCGGACCGTTCCAGTAACCGTCGGACATGAGGAAGGCGGAGCTGTGGCGGCAGCTCAGGTCCTGGCCGCCACTCTGGCCCGGGGTGCTGCTCCAGGGGCCGCGATCATCGGTGCGCTCATAGTATTCGCCCACGCCCCTGAGGGCCATGCGCAGGGGCGTGCCGGCACCCGGGACTGCTCGGGTGTAGAGTGCATTGAAAAAGGCTTCCCGGTCACTGCCGGAAAAGGGCCGTACGCCGCTCACCACGGTGCGTGTGCTGATGCCATCGATGTTGCTGTAGCCCTTGTTGATCGCCCCGTAGCCTACCCGCAGGTTTTCCGGCTGGATGGCAAAGGCGGCGCCGATACCGCCGCGGGCGGCAAAGATGCGGCTTCGATGGTAACTGTACCAGTTGGCAAAATTCTGGATTTCTTCGGCATACGTGCAGGTGGCGCTGGCCGCACCGCTACAGTCGGTGCGACTTTGCCGCCCATGACCGGTGTAACTTTCCGTGGTGGAGCGGATTTCCACCCGAGTGTAGCTGTCTACGTTCGTCACCGAACCGCTGTTGTAGTGGTAGTAGAGTGCCGGGTAAAAGGTCTGGCTCGTATTGGTGTGGCCACCGTTGTTGTTGAGCCAGTTTGTGGTCTGGGTATTGTCCACCGTCAGGTTGCGCGTCCCGAATTCCGGAAACAGGGGGCGGTTAGGGGCCGCTGCCGGATCGGCGTTGGGCAGGGTGGTGCCATTCGCGTTGAACCAGGGCTTATAGGTGATGGCCGGGTTGTAGTAGACGGTGTTGTTGTGGGATGAGCGGAAATAGGCAGTGTTGCTGTTATGGGTGAAGCGGACGGTCCTTTGGTTGCTGTACTGCGGGCTGCCGCCGTGCAGGTTCTGCACCCGGGGGAAGGTCCACATGACGTATTGGCTGTTCAGATCGTTACCAAACGTCTTGGTCAGTTCATCCGGCATGGTTTCCCATTGCATCGATCCCGAGTCGTCGATGATGAAGACCACGTTGGGGTCGACGCTGGCGGTCAGAAACAGGGGGGCGTTGGCGATGTTGACCTGGGCGGCGGCGGGGAGCGCCGTGAACAGTGCCATGCCAAATCCCAGGAGTCCGGCGGACAGTGGGCGGGCTTGGGGCCGCCGTTGGAGGGGACTGGATGTCATCATTGGCAACTCCTGATTTCGTGCGTCCGGGGGTCACTAAGGTCTGCAGGGCCAGAGGCAGTAGCTCTGCACGATGGCGATGGCCGAATCCGTTCCGCCGACGCCACGGGACAAGACGGGATAATAGCTCAGGACACTGCCGGCCCCGGCGGCGCCCTCGCCGGCGATATCGACCGTGTATCCGCGCACCAGCCTCGGGGTGGACACCAGGTATCTAGGGTTTTGCGCAAGCTGGGGGGGGTCATTCATCGCGTAGATACCGGAATGCGTGACGCCATCCCAGTTCCTGGGGTCGTTCGGTGTCGCCGTGCCTTCGGCGATCAGCATGTTGGCACCCTCGTCCAGCCAGCGTTCACCGGCCCGCAAGGCGGCCTCGCTGGCCTGAAAGGCCAGGCTGCGGTCTCTCAAATTGCCGGCCATGCGTTCCTGGAGTGTCGTCTGCTGGAGCGCGGAGACGCCCACCATGGTCATGAGCAGCAGAAAGACCAGGGCGATGATGAGAGCCGAGCCTTGTTGGCATGGCGCGCTCTTCAGGGGATGGCCGGTCATGGGGCGACCTCAGCGCAGTCGGTTGCGAATGGCGATGGTGGTGGTGGCCACCTGTCTGACTCGTCGGTCCTCGGCGGTGAAGGCCGCACCATTAAAATAGACGGTTTGAGCCGCGTCGAGGGTATTGTCGGCCGAGGATGCCAGCAGGAGGCTGATGCGTATGCTCAGGACGTTGGGCCAATCATCCGTGGCGGTGACCTGATCCGCGGTCCGGTAAAGGTTGATCACGCCGTTTCGGTTGGTGTCCACACCGTATTGAATCTGCATGTTTTCGACCCCGGTGACCAGCTCTTCCACTTGACCGGGAAATGTCCGTCGCCAGAGTGCATTCAGGGCCGGGACGGCATCACTTTGGCTGATGAAAAACGTGGTCTGAAGGAAGGACATGACGTCGGCGCCTTCTTCGTAGACCTTGGACAGGAAGTTGGTGGTATTGCTTGACGAGGCGTGGGCGATAGTGATGGGCGAGGTGTTCTGGGAAACGTTGGTGGCCCTGAAAATATCCATGGACTCGCAGTCCGAGATGATCAGGATGTCTCCGGCCTTCCACTGCCCCACGTTGCTTTCAAGCTTGGCGTTGGCATTGGCCACCTTTTCCTCGATGAGGCGTCCGACGGGAATACGACCGCCGGTCATGATCAGCAGGTCCGTCCCCTCGGTCACGACACGGCCGCCGAGGGTGGTGCCGGCGGAGACGTTGTCGAGCCCGTCCAGCACCTGATCGACGTCAAAGACCACGGAGCCGGCCGGGCTGGCGATGATGTTGACATTGAGGTTTTCGTTGGCTCTTACGCAGCCCACGAAGCCGGCCATGCGTACGGCGTGGCTGATCTCGTCGGTGGCAAAACGGGCGTTTTCCTGAATCACGGACAGCTGTTGCTGGAGGCGGTAGGTCTGCTGGGTGCCCAGGAATAGCTGGATGATTCCGGCGGTGATGATGAGGGCGATGACCATGGCCACCATCAGTTCGACCAGGGAAAGCCCGGTTTCACGGCGTGCGCAAGGAGGCAGGCTGGCGATGTCGGGTCTGTCCATGGCTAAAACAGCCTCGTGCTGAACTCGAACTGCTGAAGGAAGTCGGCGTTCTGGTCTTCCCGTTCATTCCATTGGATGTGAACGGTGACCGTGTCTCCGGCCCGGATGATGGCGCCGTCCCCCCGAGGCAAGAGGCAGGCCAGCAGGTTTCGCCATTCTTCCAGATCGTCGGAGGCCGGCGCGGTACCGGAAGGGGTGAAGTCCGTATCGCAGTTCGGGTTGCCGGAAAAACCGGATTCGTAGGCGCCGGTCAGGTTGGCGCGCATGCGCTCGGTGATGTCGTAGGCCAGGAAGGTTGCCTGGGAGCGAAGCTGGGCATCGTGATTGAAGCGGATGGCGGTGGCTTGCAGACCGGCAAGTCCCAGCAAGCCGATGGCGAGGACCAGAACCGCGACCATGGCTTCGATCAGGGTGTAGCCTTGTTGCGGTGGGGGAGGGAAAGATGTGGTGCGACGGCATTCCATTTGCGACTCCCCTTCGGTGATCAACAAGATCCAGAGGTAACGCTGGAGCGTCCCGTATTGTGAATTTCCAGGGTCCGGCGCATGCCGGCCTTTCCGGATGGGCATCCCTGGGGTTTGATTTCCAGACTGATCACCCCGGCCGGTTCTGTCTTGGCGCCACGGCCATCAAAGCGGATGGCTGCCTGGCTGCCGGGGGTGACCGTCATGTTTTTCATTGCCGGGAACTGCCGCAATATGTCCGTATCGGTGCAGTTTGCTCCCAAATGCACGCACCAGCCGTTGGCAAAATTATTGCCGGTGGCGGTCACGGAAACCTGGCCCCCGCGCTTGATGGCTTCGCTGCGTGCCAGGGCGAAGGCGGATACCAGTTCATTGGTCTGTGTGGTGACCCGGTTGCTCTGGATCATCTGGGTGAAACCAGGCACTGCCACCGTTGCCAGGATGGCGGCCACGGCCAGGGTGACCATCAACTCGACAAGTGTGAATCCGTTGGCTCTGTTCATGGCATAGAGTCTAGACGGGTATCGGGCCGCAGTCGCTGCCGGGTCGATGAACGGAATCTTTGGGGGAATAATCGGGACTGCGGTTTTGGGCAATGCTTTGATTGTAAAGGGAAGCGACGCATTCTTTTGGAAGGATGAACAGCCAGAATGCATGAAAAGGGCCCCTGTTTCAGGGGCCCGATCTTTGGTTTACCTGGTCTGGCGAAAGGAGTGAGGGCTACTCCTTCATTCAAACATCATCCGCGCAGGTGGCAGACTCGCCAAACGGACTGGGATTTCCAGGCGGGCTGGGTGAATCTTCGTCCGCATCTTCAGCCAGGATCGGCAGCCTGAATCTGACGATTTCGATGGATTCCGTGCCGGTCACAACGGCTCTGGCGCGCATTTCCACATCTACCCAGCGGGCAAATTGCTGGAAATAGACCACGTCAAAGTCTGCAAACCCCGTGGCATCGGTTCTTAGGTTCAACTGGGAAAACGTGACGACATTGCCCGGATCAAGTCTGCCGTTGTTGTTGAAATCCTCACCTGGATCGAGGATGCCGTTGCGGTTTTGGTCTTCATTTTCACACCCAGGAATCGTGGTAATGACTTGATTCCAGGGCAAGGCCGGGGCCGGCTTTTCCCAATAGCCTTTGTAGTACCGTACCGGCCAGATCTCTATGGTCACATCGGCATTGGCGACAGGGGCGCCTGAAACATCGGTGATGAGTACCCCATAGGGTTTGGCGTATCTGACACTGTCGGGTTTTGCGATCACATTACCCGTGCCAAGGGTGATGAACAGGGATTTCTGGGCCGTGGTCAGTCTCACGATCTGTTCAACGGATGGGGTGTCATCCACCCAGGCCCTGATTTCAATCCCGTCCGTGGTGCTGGAGGTAGTGCCGGCCGTATAGGTGGTGGAGGCACGACCAAAGGCGTCGGTCACGGCGGCGGCCGGGGAGATGCTGCCGCCGGTGATATCCGTCAGATTGAATCTGACCAGCTTGTTTTTCACCAAGTTGCCGTCGGGGTCTCTGATGACGGCGATGATCTCGCTCTGTTCGGTATCCTGACCCTCCAGATTGGTTGAGAGTACCGCAGGTTCGGCCTGCAGCGTCATGGTGGCCGCCTGGGTGGCCACGAAGAGCAACTCCCTGCGCGCCTCGGGTCCGCCCACGGTCGTGGCCGTGATGATCGATGGGCCTGAACTGGTAGATCTGATCTCGATGATGGCTTCACCATTGACGTTGGTGGTGACTTCCGCCGGACTCACCAGGAAGGTACCTCGCGTGGCGGTGAATCTGACCACCTGCCCAGCCACCGGAGTGGGGGGGCTGCCCGTTTCCCAGCGAACGGTCAGTGCCTGATTGGTGCCGATGGGGATTTCTGCATTGGCATCCGGACTCAGGAAGGTGAGGGTGTCGGTGGAAACGTCCAGCGTGAACTGTGAGGTGGCACCTTCACCGGTGACGGTAATGCTGTCATTACCGCCCTGATCCGCAACGATCTGGACGGTGGCTTGGCCATTGCTGCCGGTAACCGGGTTGGGGGTCAGAACCGTGTTCCCTGTAGCGGACGTTACCGTCAATGCGGCATTGGGAATGGCTCTCCCGGCCGAATCTCTCAGGGCCAGGGTCAGGTTGACGGTTTCACCCACGATGACGGATGACGTCGGTCCCGTGATGGTGATGGTTGTACCCGTAACCCGAATCTGCGTGCTGGAGGTCACGGAGCCCACACTGGCGGTGGCCGTGACGGTCCGGTTGGATTTGTCCTGGAGCGTACGCAATTGAGCCTGTGCCGTACCGGATTCATCGGTGATGCCCCGGATGACCTGGATTGCGGTATCGCTATCCGCCGAGAAGGTGACCCGCACGTCTTCCATGAGTACGTTGTTGGCGTCGCGGACGAAGGCCGTCAGGGTGACCGGTTGGTCTCCCGCCGAGGCCAACTGGGGGGTGTTGCTGAGCAGGACGATGCTGCTGACGACCGGGTCCGAGGGATCACCGCCGCCTCCGTTTTCTGGTGGCGTAATGCGCACGGTCCAGTTACCGCCTTCAACGATGCGCAGGAGGTACCAGCCCCGAGGCAGCGTCACATACTCCCAGGCAAAACCATCGCCCGTTTCGCTATACAAGGTGTCGATGAAATTACCATTTTCATCCAGTAGCTCAACCGTGAAGCCAGCATTCCCTATGTGGCGTAGATCAAAAACGTATTGACCTTCAGAGCTAACCTGGAAGGGAATAATAGCGGGGCCAGTGCCATTGAAAGCGTTATCTTCGTTGCTTATGGCGATTGACGTGGCTTTGAAGTCGAGTCCACCTTCAGCATCGCGAAGCCGGATAATGAAGTTGAAAATGCCTGATGTGGTGGGTGTGCCACTGATGTTGCCATTAGCGGGGTTGAGGGTCAGGCCAAGCGGCAAGCCTCCTTCCTGTATGGCCCAGTCGTAGGGGCGCACGCCACCAGTACCCTCAAGGGTGGCAGCGTAGAATTCACCCTCTTTACCCGTTGGTAGTGTTGGTGATGCGCCGATAATGGGCGCAGCTGGTGTGCTGACGGTAATCAACATCGGCAGATAGGTTACCCCTTCATTTTGGTCCTCGATGCGAACAATAAAGTGATAAATGCCGGCGTTGATCGGTGCGCCGCTGATGGTCCCATTGCTGGCGTTTAATGTCAGTCCTGTGGGCAGGGATCCCGATTCTAGATTCCAACTATAAGGAGCCTGTCCTCCTGTTACATCGATCTGACCCGCATATTGCTTGTTAACTACACCAGAAGGTAGCTCAGAAGTAATGATCTGAGGGGAATCTGGTGTATTGACCAAGATAGTTAGCACTTGGAAAGCGGTTGCATTGTTTCCTTCACCCGTAACACCGACAACGAAGTTGAAGGTTCCCGTGGTCGTGGGT
>NZ_JAJNQM010000083.1:0-13198 GCF_022227785.1 Ectothiorhodospira lacustris
GCTGGATGTCCGGGGCGAGTTGGACCGGGATGGCTGGCTGGATCTGATCATGTCCATGGTGGTGGCACCCGCCCTGCCTGCGGACGGTCTGACCTTCATTCACGATTATCCCGCCAGCCAGGCCGCACTGGCCCGGATCTGCCCGGAGAACCCGGCGGTGGCCGAGCGCTTCGAGCTGTATTGGGGCGGGGTGGAGTTGGCCAACGGTTTTCATGAACTGGGGGATGCGGCGGAGCAGGGCGCTCGCTTCGAGGCGGACAACCGCCGCCGCCGGGATGCGGGGCAACCGGCGGTGGCGGTGGACCATCATCTGCTGTCTGCCCTGGCGTCGGGCCTGCCGGACTGTGCCGGTGTCGCCTTGGGCGTGGACCGGTTGCTCATGTGTCTGAGCGGCTGCGACCACATCCGCCAGGTGCTGGCCTTTGACTGGGAGCGGGCCTGAAAACAGGGCTTCGTTGATTCTTTGCCGTCACTCCGCGGATTCTTTGCCGTCACTCCGCTGATTCCCTGCCGTCACTCCGCGGATTCTTTGCCGTCACTCCCGCGAAAGCGGGAGCCCAGGGTTTTCAGTTCGTTGCTGGATTCCCGCCTGCGCGGGAATGACACCGGGGCCACGCGGGAATGACGGATTCAGGACACCTTTCAGGTAATCACCGTCGGCGCCTCGCGCCCGGTATGTTCCCGGATGCCCGCCATCTCATGGGCAATGGCAATCAGCGGCGCCAGTGCCGCCTGAGTCTCCAGTTCGTGCTGTTGCGGGTCCGGCTCATACCGTTCCACATAGAGCCGCAGGGTCGCTCCCGCCGTACCTGTACCCGACAGCCGGAACACCAGTCGCGACCCGCCCTCGAACAGGATGCGGATCCCTTGTCCCTGACTGACGGACCCGTCAATGGGGTCTTCATAGGCGAAGTCATCCGCCAGGCTCACGGTGTGCTCACCCAGGCGTCTGCCGGCAAGGCTCGGCAAACGATCCCGCACCCGGTTCATCAGGGCATCCGCCCGCTGGGCATCCACTTCCTCATAATCATGGCGGGTATAGAAATGCCGGCCGAACTGACGCCAGTGGGACTTGACGATGCTTTCCACCGATTCGTGGCGTACCGCCAGCAGGTTGAGCCAGAACAGCACCGCCCACAGCCCATCCTTTTCCCGCACATGATCGGAACCGGTGCCGAAACTCTCCTCGCCGCAGAGGGTGACCCGGCCGGCATCCAGCAGGTTGCCGAAGAACTTCCATCCGGTGGGGGTCTCGAAACACTCGATCCCCAGATGCTCCGCCACCCGATCCGCGGCCTGGCTGGTGGGCATGGAGCGGGCAATGCCGATGATGCCGCTGCGGTAACCCGGTACGTGGTGGGCATTGGCCGCCAGCACTGCCAGGCTGTCGCTGGGGGTGACGAAGAAGCGGCGTCCCAGGATCATGTTGCGATCTCCGTCGCCGTCGGAGGCGGCGCCGAAGTCGGGGCCGTTGCGTCCGTTCATGGCCTCCACCAGGTCATGGGCATGCACCAGATTGGGGTCCGGGTGATGACCCCCGAAATCCGCCAGGGGTTCGGCCCGCATCACCGTGCCCGGCGGGGCGCCGAGCATGTCTTCCAGGATACGCCGGGCATAGGGACCGGTCACCGCGTGCATGGCATCAAAGCGCATGCGAAAAGGCACACTGTTGAACAGGGCACGCATGCGGTCGAAGTCGAACAAGTTCTGCATCAGCGCCGCGTAGTCCTGCACCGGGTCCACCACGGCAATTTCCATGGCGCCCAGCTTGCTGCTGCCCAAGTGGTCGATGTCCACATGCTGGATATCGGCAATCCGGTACTCGGTCAGCTTCAGGGTGGCGGCGTGAATCTCGTTGGTGACCTTTTCCGGCGCCGGCCCCCCGTTGGGAGTGTTGAATTTGATGCCGAAATCCCCCTGGGGGCCGCCGGGATTGTGGCTGGCGGAGAGGATGAGTCCGCCCTGGGTGCGATAACGCCGGATCAGGCAGGAGGCCGCCGGGGTAGACAGGATGCCGCTGCGCCCCACGATGACCTTGGCGACCCCGTGAGCCGTCGCCATGCGCAGGATGATCTGGATGGCCTCCCGGTTGAAGTAGCGGCCATCACCGCCCAGCACCAGGGTGCCGCCCTTGAGGGCCGTCTGGGTATTGAAGACGGCCTGGACGAAGTTTTCCAGATAATGGGGCTGCTGGAAGACGCGTACCTGCTTGCGCAGGCCGGAAGTGCCCGGTTTCTGGTCTTGGAAGGGGGTGGTGGCAACCAGGTTGATGTTCATGGGCTCGCGGCGGTGAGTGGCTGGAGTCACTGAAGTTACCAAATACGCGGTCATCTGTCCCGGTCAGGCACGCAGATGCCCCGAGTTCGATGGCTTTCCCAGCGTTCTCCTTGGTAATATGCCGCCCATGTTGCTTGAGGCCCGCAAACCCGCCTATCTGGACCCTCGGCCCCGCAGCTTTGCGGCGCTGATGGACCTGTATGAGGCTAATTACATCCGCCTGCGCCGGCTGTGTCCCGAGTTGCGGTCACTGCAGGGTGTGCGGGTCTCCCGGGTAGCGGGAGCGATGGACGTCCACCTGGAAGTGATCGAGCGCTGCCCCTACACCACCACGCTGATGCTCACCTACTACTTTGAAGGCGACGAGGGACGACACCGGCGCAAGAGCCCCAATCTGCATCTGAGGGTCTATCACGATGCCCGTCAGGCGGAAGTCATGGGACGTGCCTGCCACCGCTCGGGCGAGGAGATCAGTGTGGGTGATCATCCTGACTGGCAAGCCCTGGAGCATCGCTGGCGTTTCAACCGCTTTCTTTACAAGTGGCTGGGTTATTGCCTGCATCAGGGACATCGGTTCGAGGGTCCCGGGGCCCTCTGAGCCGCCCGCCGGGTTTCCCTATTCCCCGACCTCCCGCAAGAAAAAATTCTTGACTAGTTTGGTTGGTTTTGTGAGACTGCCTCTAAACCTGACTTGCCAAGTCGGGAAATATGAAGCCTGACAACCGAGGAAGGGGGCATCCATGAAACTGTCAACCAAGAGTCGATATGCGGTGACCGCCATGCTGGACCTGGCCATCCACGACGGGATCGGTCCTGTGACCCTGGCGGATATTTCCCAGACCCAGGGGATTTCCCTGTCCTACCTGGAACAGCTCTTCGCCAAGCTGCGCAAGCATGGCCTGGTGGAAGGGGTGCGCGGCCCCGGTGGTGGCTATCGCTTGGCGCAACCCGCCGACGAGATCACCGTGGCGAGCATCATCACTGCGGTGGACGAGAACGTGAAGATGACCCGCTGCCTGGGCACCGGTGATTGCCACGACGGGCAGCGTTGTCTGACCCACCAGCTTTGGGATGAACTGAGCCAGCAGCTGTTTGCCTTCCTTGATGGGATCACCCTGGATCAGTTTGCCAATCGTCCCGAGGTCCAGCAGATCGCCCGGCGCCAGGAGCAGCACCACCCGCGCCACGCCCATCAGCATTTCATTTTCCGTCGCTCCGCCGCCTGAGGAGGCCCCTATGTCATCAAGAAGGCCCATCTACCTGGATTACGCCGCCACCACACCGGTCGACGAGCGGGTGGCCGAAGCGATGTTCCGGTTCATGACGTTCGGCGGTGCCTTTGGTAACCCTGCCTCCCGTTCCCACAGCTTCGGCTGGGAGGCGGAAAAGGCGGTGGAGGAGGCCCGCGAACAGGTGGCGGCCCTGGTGGGTGCCGATCCCCGGGAGATCGTCTGGACCAGCGGCGCCACCGAGGCGGACAACCTGGCCATCAAGGGTGCGGCCCATTTCTATCAGAAAAAGGGGCGTCATATCGTCACCGTCAAGACGGAGCACAAGGCCGTACTCGACACCTGCCGACAACTGGAGCGGGAAGGTTTTGAAGTCACCTATCTGGACCCGGAGCCCAGCGGCCTGCTGGATCTGAATAAACTGGAGGCCGCCCTGCGCAATGACACGGTGTTGGTGTCGGTGATGCAGGTGAACAATGAGATCGGCGTGATCCAGGATATCGAAGCCATCGGCAACCTGACCCGGTCCCGGGGCATCCTTTTCCATGTGGATGCCGCCCAGTCCACTGGTAAGGTGCATCTGGACCTGTCGAAACTGCCGGTGGATCTGATGAGCTTTTCGGCCCACAAGACCTACGGTCCCAAGGGTGTGGGTGCCCTGTATGTGAGTCGCAAGCCCCGGGTGCGGCTGGAGGCCCAGATGCACGGGGGCGGCCACGAGCGCGGCATGCGCTCCGGCACCTTGGCGCCTCACCAGATCATCGGCATGGGCGAGGCCTTTCGTATCGCCCGCGAAGAGATGGGTGCGGAGAATGAGCGTCTGCGCATGCTGCGGGACCGGCTCTGGGAAGGGTTGTCCACCATGGATGAGGTCTACCTCAACGGAGACCTGGAACGGCGGGTGGCCGGCAATCTCAATGCCTCCTTCAACTTCGTGGAGGGGGAGAGCCTGATCATGGCGCTCAAGGACATCGCCGTATCCTCCGGTTCCGCCTGCACCAGTGCCAGCCTGGAGCCTTCCTATGTGCTGCGTGCCCTGGGGCGGGATGACGAACTGGCTCACAGTTCCATCCGCTTCTCCGTAGGCCGCTATACCACGGTGGAAGAGATCGACCATACCATCGCCCTGGTGACATCGGCGGTGGAGAAACTGCGTGAACTCTCACCACTGTGGGAGATGCACCAGGAAGGGGTGGATCTCAAGAGCGTGGAGTGGGTGGCCCACTGATCCATGCAGGACAACCGAATTCGAGAGGTAACCGAACATGGCCTACAGCGATAAAGTCATCGACCATTATGAAAACCCCCGCAACGTGGGTTCCCTGGACAAGGCCGACCCTCACGTGGGTACCGGCATGGTGGGTGCCCCGGCTTGCGGCGACGTGATGAAACTGCAGATCCGCGTCAATGATGCCGGCGTCATTGAGGACGCCAGGTTCAAGACCTACGGTTGCGGTTCCGCCATTGCCAGCTCCAGCCTGCTCACCGAGTGGGTGAAAGGGAAAACCCTGGAGGAGGCCGGCGCCATCAAGAACACCCAGATCGCCGAGGAATTGGCCCTGCCGCCGGTGAAAATCCACTGTTCGGTCCTGGCCGAGGACGCCATCAAGGCCGCCATTGAGGATTTCCGCAAGAAGACGGTCCAGGCCCCTCCTGCCGATCATGAAGAACCCCGGCGACTGTCGGCATGACCGGCATCGCCCCCTGACAAAGCCCGGCTCACAGGGACGTGAGCTTGTTTGCTTCCCTCCCCATGGGGCTTTGTACCCGCCGGCAACGGCGGGTTTTTTGGATCAGACCCTGATCCGGCGCAACAGCCCGCGTAGCCGTCCGAAACGTTCCGGGTCGGGGCTGGCACCGTAGCGCAGGGCCACATACTCCCGGGTGAAGGCCATCACCGGTTCCGCCAGTTCCGGGCGTTCCCGGGCGATGCGTCGGGCAAAGTCCATGGGGGGTTCATGGGGGGCACGGGTGAGCCCGCCACGGGCCAGTCGACGGCAGAAGTGCCGGTACACCACCGCCAGCGGGTCGGCCACGGGCAGACGGTTACGCCACAGGAAGATGGCCGCGAACACCAGCACCACCACGCCGACAAGCGCCACCATCAGGGTGATCATCCCGCGCCAGTCCAGGCGTCCCAGGCCCAGGCGCTCCAGCAGTTCCCCCTGCCGCTCGGGGCCGAAGGCCAGTACCCAGCCGCTCCAGTAGTAATCGATGCTGTCGCGCCATAGCGCCCACTGCAGCCGCACCATGCCCCAGTCCAGGCTGCGGCGGATGAAGTCCGGGGCACCCAGGTCCCCGGACAGGGCGGCCCGGATCCCTGACTCGATCCGCTCAGGCGACACCGCCGCCGTGGGGTCCACCCGCACCCAGCCCCGGCCTTGCAGCCAGACCTCGGCCCAGGCATGGGCGTCGGATTGACGTACCAGCAGGTAATTGCCCAGGCGGTTGTATTCGCCGCCTTGGTAGCCGGTGACCACCCGCGCCGGGATGCCGGCGGCCCGCATCAGCACCACGAAGGCACTGGCATAGTGCTCGCAAAAACCGGCGCGGGCCTCGAACAGGAACTGATCCACCGGGTCCCGTTCCAGGCGGGGCGGCGACAGGGTATAGAAAAAGGGCTCTTCGTTGAAATGGCCCAGGGCGGTCCGGATCAGCGCCTCATCATCCTCATGCCGTGATCGCCAGTCCTGTGCCAGGGCCTGCGCCCTGGGGGCCGCACGGGCCGGCAGGTTCAGCGCCTGACGGCGACGCGCCTCGGACAGTTCCGGTTCCAGAATCAGGTCCGTCCGTGAGGCCAGGGTGTACTGCACCAGGCGCCGTACCGGCCGGCTGGACACCAGGTAGTGATCCTCGATCATGCGGGCATCGGGCGGTACGGAGACGGGGATATCCAGGGCCAGCAGCCAGCGGCGTTCGTGGGGTTCCAGATTGATGGTGTAGGTGACGACCCTCTCAAGATCCGGTGCCTGGGGCAGGGCATCGACCTCCGTCTCCCGGCCTGCGCGCCAGGTACGCCCGTCGAAATGCGCGAATACCGGTCCGCGCCAATAGCGCTGCGCCGGTACGGGCGGATCGTCGGTGAAAGAGACACGGAAGGCGGGGGCGTCGGATTGCAGCAGCTGGCTGATGGAGCCGGGAGACATGCTGTCGGACAGGCCGGTGACGCCGGTGGTGCTGTCCTGGGGCATGCCCCACAAGGGTCCGGGCAGGCGGGGGAAGAGCAGGAACAGGATGATCATCACCGGCACCGCCTGGCCCAGCATGAGGCCGGCCAGGCCGAAGGATTCCCTTACCGGCTGTATCGCTTCACCGGCATTGAGTCGTACCAGGGCCGCCGTGGTGGCGAACACCGCCACCAGCATGTAGAGGGCGACCGGGATCTCCTGGGAGTAGAAGAAGTTGGTGATGATGACGAAATACCCCAGGAACACCACCAGCATGGCATCCCGATAGGTGCGGGTCTCCAACAGCTTCAGGCCGGTCATCAGGACCAGCAGGGCCACCCCGGCATCCCGGCCGAAGAGAGTGCCGTAGCGGCCCAGGACCAGCCCGGTCATGAGCACGGTGAGCAGCACCAGTATCCAGCGAGGGGGCATGGGCAGTCGGCCCAGGTGGACGCCGCCGCGCCAGGCCAGGGCCAGGGTGGTGGTCAGCACTACCCAGACGGGCTGATTGAACAGATGGGGCCCGATGGCCACGCCGGTGGCGGCAATCACCCATAGCAGGGCGCCGGAGCGGCCCGGTAGCCGATCTTCCAGCCGCATGGGTGCCGCGGCGCTCATGGACAGGATTCCGCCGGCAGGGCGAAGCAGGCCAGGTATTCCAGGCAGCGGCGCTGGTGGGCCTCGCCCGTCTCCGGCTCCAGGGCCAGGCCGGGCATGCGCAGGCCGAAGCGCAACCCCTGGCCCTGGGCCTGCAGAACCTGGTGACACATCATGGACAGCCGGGTCTCCAGGTCGCCCGCCGGCAACTGGTCCCAGTCCAGCCAGATCTGTCCGCCACTCACTTCGCCGAACTGCTTGATGTAGAGATCGCCGGTGCGGGCCAGGGCCTTCCAGTCCAGATGCCGGGGCGAGTCTCCCGGCTGATAGCCCCGTACCCCGGCAAACTCCTCTCCGGCGGGATCGGTCCGTTCCCGACTTTCGCCTTCATCCTGCCCGGCAAAGGGGGGCGCCTGATCCATGGGTAGGGGCTTGGGGTAGACCAGCACGGATTCATCGAAATACAGCCAGGACCAGGCCCGGAACAACCCCATCGGATAACGACCGTGAAGTCGCAGGCGACCGGGCCGCAGCACGCCCCGGCGCCGGGTGGGCAGGTCCAGCGTGACCTGGTTTTCCCCCCGGGGGTTGACGTCGAAGGGGACCGGCGCCCCATCCAGGGTTTCCAGTAGCAGGCCGCGACGGGCAACCCGGCTGGGGTTCTCCACCGTATAAACGAACTGGGCGGTCTGGCCGGCAAAGACCGGCTGGGCCGGTCGGCGGGTGATCCGCAGTCCCAGCAGGTTTCTGTGGGTATGCCACATGGCATTGGCGCCCAGGGCCGCCAGCAGGAAGGTCAGCATGAAGGCCATGCTGTTGCTGTAATTGATGGCCCCCAGCAGCATCACCAGCAGGATCAGGGCAAAGGTGTAACCCTGGCGGGTGGGCAGGATGTAGATACAGCGCCGATGCAGGCGCAGGGTCCGACCCTCCGGTAGCTGGCGCCGGGTGATCCAGGTAATGAACCATTCCCGCAGCCGCCGACGGTCCGGAACCAGGGCCTTCATCACGGGACCGGTACCGCCTCGATCAGACGCCGGGTGACCTGTTCCGGTGCCAGACCGGGGGACTCGTTGAGCTTCAGCCGATGACCGGCCACCGGCGGCAGGACTGCCTGGATGTCCTCCGGTAGCACGTGGTCCCGGTGATCCACCAAGGCCCAGGCCTGGGCGGCCCGCATCAGTGCCAGTGCCGCCCGCGGCGACAGGCCCATCTGGTAAAGCGCCGGCCGACGGGTATGGGCTACGATGGCCTGCAGGTAGTCCAGCAGGCCATCGGAGACATGAACCTGAGTCACCTGCCGCTGCAGGGCCAGCAGGGCCGGGGCATCGACTTGGGCGGGCAGTTCCTCCACCAGTTCGCGGCGATCCCGACCCCGCAGCAGGGCCCGCTCCGCAGCGGCATCCGGATAGCCCAGGTGGATGCGCATCAGAAAACGGTCCATTTGGGATTCGGGGAGGGGAAAGGTGCCGATCTGTTCCTGGGGATTCTGGGTGGCGATGACGAAGAACGGCTCCGGCAGACGCCGGGTGGTGCCTTCAATGGTGACTTGCTGTTCTTCCATGGCCTCCAGCAGGGCACTCTGGGACTTGGGCGTGGCGCGGTTGATCTCATCTGCCAGCACCAACTGGGAGAATACCGGGCCGGGATGGAATTCGAAGCGCTTGCGTTCCGTGCTGAACACCGAGACCCCCAGGATATCCGCCGGCAACAGGTCACTGGTGAACTGGACGCGCTGGAACTGCAGTCCCAGGGTGCGGGCCAGGGCGTGGGCCAGGGTGGTTTTGCCCACGCCGGGCAGGTCTTCCACCAGCAGGTGACCCCGGGCCAGCAGGCAGGCCAGTGACAGCCGGATCGGGCCGGGCTTGCCGAAGATCACCGTATTCAGCTGGGCCAGAATGGCGTCGATGCGAGCAGCCATCGTGGTATCGGGCAGGGTCTTGTTCATGGGCGGCTCCGGCCCTCCGTGATCAGAAAGCCTAGAGGGACTTGACCCAGAAGACCATGGTCTTTTCCGATTCTCGCTGTTCACCCAGGTCTTTCCAGGAGAAAACGGTGGTGATACTGGGTTGTTTGCGATAACCCCGTTTCTTCCAGAACTCATCCAGCGGCTTGTAGTCGGAAGGACGGCGGGGGTCATCCTTCGGTCGATAGACGGCGCAGAAGGTGGCATGGGTGAAGCCGCCCAACGACTTGGCGTGGGCCTCCCGTTCCTGGAAGAATCTCACGCCCAGGCCTTGACCTCGATATTCGGGTAGGAGCACGGATTCGCCCAGATAGAAGACCCGTGCCGGATCGTAGCCTTGCTGACGCAGGGGGCGGATCACGTTCTCTGGCTCTCGAATCAGGGGTAGGGCGGTGGAGGCACCGACGATCCTGTCACCGTCTCGGACCATCACCACAATGCTTTTGGGGGAGGTGATGTAGGTGGCCAGGTAGTTCTCCTCGTAGTCCGTATCGCCATCGTAGAGATAGGGATAGGCACGAAAGACACTGATCCTGAGCCGGGCCAGTTCAGGTAGCCAGGGTGTGGCCTGCGACCCCACCAGGCGTTCGATTTGCAGGGTACTGGACATGACGATCCCGGGTGCTTTGTCAGAAGGGAATTGGACTACCCCCGCGCATGCGGGTTCACTGTCGCTTTCTTCTCGTGTTCAGTCTGGCAATATGGAGCGACATGTTCAATGGTTTGCCATGGAGTCCGCGTGTTCCCGTGGGTAAAAAGACATCAGTGAATGAAGGCGGCGCACAACTGAACGCATCCGTGGGCCCGGCGGGTGAATGCATCCTGGCACTGTCCGGGCGCCTGGATGCCTATACGGTGGGCGGTTTCTGGTCCCGGGCCCGGCGCCTGCTGGATGATCACCCTGCGACGCCGGTGCGGGTGGATCTGACGGCGGTGGAATATTGTGACGGCGCCGGGGTAGCCCTGTTGCTGGATCTGTTGCGCCAGCCCCGGGCAACGGCCGCGGAGGTGGCGCTGGTGAATGTGCCGGCCAAGGTCAGTCAGTTGCTGGAACCCTTTGATGCCAAGGCGTTGGTGGAGATCCCCGGGTCGCGTCGTCCGCCCGGCCTCAGGCAACGGCTGGCGGACAGCCTGCACGACCTGGGCCGTGATCTCTACCTTCACATGGTCTTTATCGGCGAGGCCGCGGCCGCCCTCGCCCATGGCCTCACCCATCCCGCCCGGGTACGCTGGAAAGATGCCCTGCGCATCGCCCAGGAGGCCGGGGTCAATGCCCTCCCCATCGTCGCCCTCATCGCCTTTCTCATGGGCGTGATCCTGGCGTTTCAGTCCGCCGTGGCGATGAAGCAGTTCGGTGCCGAGATCTTCGTCGCCAACCTGGTGGCATTGTCCCTGTTCCGGGAACTGGGTCCGCTGATGACGGCGATCCTGCTGGCGGGTCGATCCGCCTCCGCCTTTGCCGCCGAGATCGGTACCATGAAGGTCAACGAGGAGCTCAACGCCCTGACCACCATGGGGGTTGACCCGGTGCGCTTCCTGGTGGTGACACGGGTGCTGGCGGCGGTGATCATCGCGCCGCTGTTGACCATCTTTGCAGACCTTGTGGGGCTGATGGGGGGGGCTATGGTGATGATGACCTTCGATGTCCCCTTTGTGGCGTTCATGAACCAGGTCAGTCAGGCGGTCTCGCCGGGGGATTTCCTGGGCGGGCTGTTCAAGGCCGCGGTGTTTGGTCTGGTCATCGCCGGGGTAGGCTGTTTGCGTGGCCTGGAGACCCGTGCCGGTGCCTCGGCCGTGGGTATTTCCACCACCCGGGCGGTGGTCAGTGCGATCATCCTGATCGTGGTTCTGGACGGCCTGTTTGCCGTGATCTTCTTCCATCTGGGTATCTGATGCACTCCGCTTCGCAAAATCCACCGCCGATCATCCAGGTGCGCGACCTCACCCTGGGGTTCGGTGGCACGCCGCTGCTGGAGCAGCTGTCCTTCGACGTCGCGCCGGGGGAGGTCTTCGTGATCCTGGGGGGGTCCGGTTGCGGCAAGAGCACCCTGCTCAAGCACATGATCGGGCTGTATGAACCCATGGCCGGGAAGGTGATCATCGGCGGGGAGGTCTTTACCGGCACCGAAGGCAAGGCGCGTCGGGACATCCTGCGGCGCTTCGGCGTCATGTATCAGATGGGTGCCCTGTTCGGCTCCATGACTCTGCTGGAAAACTTGCGTCTGCCCCTGGAAGAATTCACCGACCTGCCCGAAGAGGCCATGGACCTGGTGGCCCGGCTCAAGCTGCAGCTGGTGGGGCTGGCGGGTTTTGAACAGCACATGCCGGCGGAGATCTCCGGGGGAATGCAGAAGCGTGCCGCCATCGCCCGGGCCATGGCGCTGGACCCCGACATTCTGTTCCTGGATGAGCCTTCGGCGGGCCTGGACCCCATCACCTCGGCGGAACTGGATCAGTTGATCCTGCGTCTGAGCCGCATCCTGGGCATCACCTTCGTGGTGGTGACCCACGAGTTGCCCAGCATTTTCGCCATCGCCGACCGGGTAATCATGCTGGACAAGGAAACCCGGGGTATCCTGGCAGAGGGCGATCCCGCCCATCTGCGGGACCACAGTGAGCACCCCTGGGTGCGTCGTTTCTTCAACCGTGAAGCCGCGGAGGCATCGTGAGTAGTCGTGCCGGATATTTTCGCCTGGGATTGTTCATCGTCGGCGCCTTTGCCGCCACCGTGGTGATCCTGCTGGCACTGGGGGTGGGGGCGCTGCTGCGGCCCAAACTGATGATGGAAACCTATTTCGACGGCTCCATCCAGGGGCTGGAGGTGGGGGCGCCCATCAAGCTGCGGGGCGTCACCATCGGCGAGGTGAGCCAGATCAGCTTTACCTACGCCCATTATCAGAAGGATCTGCCGGTCGTTCGGCGCGCTCAGTATGTGATGGTCCGGGGCTGGTTGCGCCCCGACCTGCTCAGTGCCTCCATGGGGGATGTCAATGATGAACTGGCACGGTTCGTGGATCGGGGGCTGCGGGTGCGCATGACCAGCCAGGGCGTCACCGGCATCAACTTTCTGGAGCTGGATTTCTTCGATGCCGATACCTTCACTCCCGTGGAGATCGACTGGACCCCGGAGTACCTGTACATCCCCTCCGCCCCCAGTACCATGACCCAGTTCCTGCAGTATGCGGACAACATCATGCGCCGGGTGGACAGGATGGACGTGGAGTCCATCCTGTACAACATTGAGCGTTTCACCATCAATCTGAACGAGATCGTGGAGGGGGTGGACGCCAAGCGACTCATGAGCGAGCTGGCCGGCAGCCTGGAGCAGATCCACGATATCCTCAAACGGGTGCAGGGCCTGGCGGACTCGCCACAACTGGCGAAGATCCCGGAAGACCTGGGAGCAACGGCGCAAAATCTCCGGCGGCTCTCGGAGTCGCCCGAGATTCGGCGGTCGCTGGAAGGTCTGACCCGATCCCTGGAGCAGCT
Organism: Ectothiorhodospira lacustris; assembly: GCF_022227785.1. Classification (NCBI taxonomy): domain Bacteria; kingdom Pseudomonadati; phylum Pseudomonadota; class Gammaproteobacteria; order Chromatiales; family Ectothiorhodospiraceae; genus Ectothiorhodospira; species Ectothiorhodospira lacustris. The sequence continues at coordinate 12,726 of NZ_JAJNQM010000083.1, forward strand.
GCAGGGTACCGTGGGCCGCACCGATGACCTGATTGCCGGCCATGAACAGGATATCGCGGCCTCACTGGACAACCTCCGTACCATGACCGACAACCTGCGCGACCTGACCGAGGACCTGCGCCGTCATCCCGGTGCGATCCTCAATCGTCCCCCTGAGCCCGCCGAGCTGACCCGATGACCCGGAGCCTGACCATGCCCCAAGTACCCAAGATCCTGTTGATGCTCATGCTGGTGCCGGCCCTGTTTACGATCGGTGCCTGCAGCGTGAGTCTGGAACGTGATCCCCCGGTACGCATGACCTATCTGATGGAAGCCAAGCGTCCGGCGCTGCAGCCGTCGGGTCCAGCCGTCGGCAGTCTGGCGATGGGTACGGTGCGGGTGGCACCCGAATTCTCCACCAGGGGCTTGATCTACCGCATGGACGACACCCGGTATGTCTCCGACTTCCATCATGACTGGTTTGCCCCGGTGCG
>NZ_JAJNQM010000084.1:0-12843 GCF_022227785.1 Ectothiorhodospira lacustris
AGTATATTCGACAGAATCGGCCTTTCCCAGGAAAGACAGATTCTGTGTAGCATGGCTTCAGACCTTCGGACCTTGCCACCCATCCCCAAAGTATTGCATCATCAGGAAGTAGTTTCGTCAGACCCTGATTGGAGCCAAGGACATGGCCAAACCTCCTCTTACGGACAAAGAGCGCGTTTTCTGGTCCCGCTTTAGCAAACATCTGATTCAAAAAGGAATCAAGCCTGAATCGGTGCGCTGGTATCGGATTCGGGCGGAGCAGTTCATCCGTGCTTTCCCCCGCCAGCGATTGGCTTCCCTGACCCCTGACGATGTCTCGGCCTATCTGCTCAAAGTGGGCGAATTCCCCAGCCTGAAGCCCTGGCAATACCTTCAGGTCATCGATGCTATACAGATTCTGTATAAGTTGGCACGCACGGAATGGAGTGAAGCGTTCGACTGGGACTACTGGCGCGCTTCGGCCAGGGCGCTGGAACCACAGCACGCGACGCTGGCCCGGGAATATGTGCCTCTCACATCGGCGGAGTTTGCCCGGCATGTGGGTGACAAACGCTTTGCGCCGTTGATACTTTCCCATCAGCCTGTTTTTGAAAAGCTCGTTGCGGTGATGCGAACCCGCAACATGTCCATCAGGACGGAAAAATCCTATATAAGCTGGATCTGCAGATTCATCCACCATTGCGATGGTCAGGCACCTTCCAGTCTGGGGGCTGCGCAGGTGGCTGATTTCCTCCAGTATCTTGCGGTCACACGCAATGTCTCCATTAGTACTCAGAACCAAGCCTTGAACGCGCTGGTCTTCCTGTTCAGTAAGGTGCTTGAACAACCCCTTGGAGATATCGGCCCATTTTCCAGGGCGAAACGCCCCAGGCGATTGCCCACGGTGCTCTCCCGGGCAGAAGTGCGGCGCATGCTTGGCGAACTGGCGGGGGTTCCCTGGCTCGTCGCCTCTCTGCTCTACGGGACCGGTATGAGACTGATGGAATGCCTGCGGATTCGCGTACAGGACGTGGAATTTGACCGGGGATTGATCATGGTGAGATGCGGCAAAGGGAACAGGGGCCGTCGCGGCGGTCTCGCCGTCAGAAGCCCCCTGGATGCCTGAAACACCCTTCGCCCCCCGCTGCCTGTCCAGCGGGAGCTTCCTTGGATAACCGCCCTCTCCTGCCCTACCCCATTCGGGCCGCACGGGTTCCCTGTACTCCATGTCCCTTTCCGCTGCTTGATCCTGGGGTCGAGATTATCTCATTTTGTGACGCACTTCATGTTTCAGGTCAGGTTTTCCGTGCTAATTGCCAGGGGCCTGGTTTGAGGATTGTCCCGCGGATACGACGCGCGCCCCGCCCGACAGGGCACGCAGCAGGATGGCGATGGTGCTGCCGTTGTGAAGCAGGGAGGCGGCCACGGGGCTGAGCCAGCCGAAGGCCGCCGCGGACAGGATGGCGGTATTGAGCCCCACCGTCAGGCGGAAGTTGCTGTCGATGAGGCCGCGGGTCGACAGGGCCAGGGCGCGGGCATCGGCAACGCGGGCGATGTCGTCTTCCAACAGGGTGATGTCCGCTGCCAGCCGGGCAATCTCGGCGCCCTGGTGCATGGCGATCCCCACATGGGCGCCGGATAGGGCCGGGGCGTCGTTGATGCCGTCTCCCACGAAGGCGATGCGTGCCCCCTGGGCGGAGAGCTCCTGCAGGATACGGGCCTTGTCCTCCGGCATCAGTTCGGCGTGATAGCCGTCCAGGCCCAGTATGTCGGCCATCTCCCGGGCACGGTCTTCATGATCCCCGGTGAGCATGTAGACGCGCTCGATGCCCAGGCCGCGCAGGCGGGCCACGGTGTCGGCGCTGTTGTGGCGCAGGCGGTCCTTGAGACCCAGCACCCCGAGCAGCTCGCCACCGAATCCAATATAGAGCAGCGTCTTGCCCTGGCGCTTGAGCGATTCAATCACCTGGGTCTGGGGGGCAATGGCAATCCCCTCGTGCTCCTCCAGAAAATGACGGGAACCCACGACGATGCGCTTGTCATCGATGACGCTGGCCACCCCGTGGGCGACGATGAACTCCACTTCCTTGTGGTTGAAGTGCTGCTGATGGGGCAGCCGTTCGGCGGCTTCCACCACGGCAATGGCCAGGGGATGAAAGTAGTGCTCTTCCACCGAGGCCGCCAGGTTGATGAGATCCTCGGAGGTGAAGGCGGCATCGAAGGCGATGGAGTCGGTGACCTCCAGATCCCCGCAGGTGAGGGTGCCGGTCTTGTCGAAGACCACCGTGTCGGCCTCGGCCAGACGCTCCAGCGCCCCTGCCCCCTTGACCAGCATGCCGGTCTTGCCGGCGCGGTACATGCACGACTTGAAGGCCACCGGCGTGGCCAGTTTCAGGGCGCAGGAATAGTCCGCCTGCAGTACCGCCGCGACCCGGTTCCAGTCCCGGGACACGGCCCAGGTCCCGGCGGACAGGCCCAGCACCATGGGCACCAGCCGGTCGGCCAGCTGAGAGGCCTCCAGCTGGGTGTGGCTCTTCACGCTCAGGGAGTGCTCCACGAAGTCCGCAATCCGGGCCGCCGCGGCATGGTGACCCACCTTTTCCGCATAGATGCGGATGCGCCCCTCCTCGACCAGGGTGCCGGATAGGGCCGGGTCACCCCGACGGCGGACCACCGGCACGCTTTCGCCGGTCATGGTGGCCTCGTTCACCAGTGCCTCCCCGCCCAGCACGGTGCCGTCCACCGGGATGACCGTGCCGGTGGCGGCAATCACCGTCTCGCCCATTTGCACCTCGCGGGCACTGACCAGGATTTCCACCCCGTCTCGCTCTACCCAGATCTCCGCATCCGCCGGGTGCAGCAGGTGCTTGAGCAGTTCGTCGGAACGACGTTCGATGGTGTGTTCCAGATACTCGCCCAAGGCCAGCAGGAGGATGGTGGTATTGGCGGCAAAATAGTCTCGGCGGCCGATGGAGATGATGACCGCCAGGGCCTCCAGCACATGGGAACTGATGCCCTTGCGGCACAGGTCCTGCACCGCCTCCCCCATCACCGGCAGGGCGGTCAGGAGGGTGAGCGGCAGTCGCAGCCACAGGGGCAGCCAGCGGGACAGCACCATGACCGCGCCACTGAGGCCCACCGCCGGCAGGCCGCTGCCGTGGCGCTCGGGAAGGGGCGCGGTCGGTGACACGACCGGTGCGGTCAGTGTCAGCAGGGCGCTTTCCAGACGGATGGGATCGGTGAGACTGTCTTCATAGTGGATCACCAGACACTGAATGCGCCGGTTGACCCGGACCTGGCAGACCCCCTGGAGGGATTCCACTGCCCGTTCGATGCGATGGGGTTCCAGGGGCATGCCCGGCCGGCACTGGTAGCGCAGGCGGATTCTGCCGGCGACGGCGTGAACCGGCTCCAGCCGGGCAAACCAGGGCGCATCCATCAGCGGTCTCCGTGCCGTTCCGCTTCCATCTCGGCCTTGATGTCCGCCATCTGCTCCTTGATCTCCTCCACGCCACCGGCCATGCCAGCGTACAGGTCCAGACCGGCCTTCATGATCTTGCGACGCATCTCTTCGTCACTCAGGATCCAGGCGGCGCCGGCCCCCACCATCAGGCCCAGCAGGAACTTGTCTCGATGGGGGGCATCCAGCATGTGGGTCAGGCGATGGAGCCAGCCTTCTTCGTCACCCCGGTAACGATGTCTGCCCCGCTGGTCCTGGTAGGCATCGCCTTCGGGACCACCATAGCCTGCCCTGGGGTCCCCTTCGGGGGCGCCCTCATCCGGATACCAGGGAGAAGGGCCATAGCCTCGCCCGTGTCCCGCCCAGGGACCCGGGCCGTATCCCGGGCCGTAACCATAGCCATGAAACCCCTCCCATGACTCCCTGGCCTTGTTCTTCTTACGCTTCTTACCCATCTTTTTTTTGCTCCTTGTCTTCCCGCGCCGGGGAGGGGCGCAGGAGTCTTTCGATGATCATGACGCCGGCGGCGCCGGCGGTAGCGGCCGTCACTGCCGACAGATAATCCCCTCGCCTGACTGCATTGGCGGCGCGGGTGCCCGCCACCAGGGCGGTCCCGCCCTGCAGGCCATGGCGCATGACCCGGCGCAGTGCGGGCCGGCTGAGCGGGGGTTCCACATCCTGAAAAGCCGAGATACAGGCGGCCGTCACGAATCCCCGGGTAAAACAGCCCTCATAACAGTCCAGGGGACGGCGCGGGGTGCGGGCGAGGGGTGCAGGACGGTATCCCACAGGAAGGCGGTACTTCATCACTGCGCAGGCTCATCATCGGCACCGTCTTTGCCCGGCTGCGATTCGTTTTCCAATCGCTTGCGGGCACGGGCCGAGACGTGTTCGATGCTGCTCAGGCTGGAGACGGTGGCCTCGCGCAGGGTGTCCTGGGCCTTTTCCAGCCCCTGCCGGGTCTTGTCGGTACGCAGCAGCCTGACAGCAAGCGCACCCACCACGGCGCCGGCGGCAAAGGGAATCAGGTGATACATGGTGTGCTCCTTGTGATCCTATGGGATCTGGTGAGGATCATCCCGGCGGGACATCCCGGGATTGACGTGAAAGATGCGCCGGTCGGGTTCAGCCGGGCACCGCATCCATCAACTCATGGCGAGCCTGCTGCACGATCCGGCGCAAGGTGTCCGCGGCCTCGGTGGCGCGCCCCTGGAGGAAGTCCTCCCAGGCGGCCATGGGTATCACGTCGGGGTCGTATTCCACCAGGCAGGAGCGGGCCAGCAGGTTGAGACGGACGCTGAACACGCCGGGAAGCTGGTCCAGCATCCGCTCAATCTCGGGGATGTCCGCTGCCCCGGCCAACCCCTTGAGGTCGGTATCCAGTTTCAGGCGAATGCGGCCCCGCAGGTGATGGGCGACGCGCACCCGGCTCAGGAGTTGCAGCAACAGATCGGCATGGGTCATGCGTGAAGCTTACCGAAGGATGAAGCGAAGCCAGGACGCAGGAAGGACATGTCACAGGTCGACATGGAAAACTCCTTAGTTTGCGGCACCTGGCTGGCGGGAGGCTGGCTAACGTGACCGGGGGATCGAATGGTTTTTGGTTTGAGCATACTGAAGTTGCAAGGATTCGAATAGCGTGCTGTATTGTCAACATCCGTCCCCGTAATGATATCTCTCCAGGAGTTCAGGGCCATGGGCACCCCTATTTCCATTGTTTCATCCATCTCGGGCCGGCTGCGGCTCAAAGGCGAATCGCTGCGACAGGCGGTGCCCAGGGAACGGCTGGAACGCGAGCTGCTGGCGCTGGACGGTGTCACGGACCTGCGGCCCAACCCTGGGGCCGGCAGTGTGGTCGTACAGTATGATCAGGCGGCTTGTACCATGGCCGAGATGGAAGCCCGGATCAGCAACCTCATCGGTTCGGCATCCCCCTCCCCTGCCCGTTCAATCAAGAGAACCTCACCAGTCTCCGGAGCCCAGCGCCGGCCCGGCCAGCGATCCCTGCGCATGCGGGTGAATCGGGTCTCCAAGATGGGCATGCTCACCAGCCTGGCAACATCACTGGCGGTGACGCAGCTGCGCCCACGGGGCTGGAAATATTGGCATGCCGGCACCGGCTGGATGTTCGTGGCCTGTCTGGGGGTTCATCTGCTGGTCTATCGCCGCCATCTGCTCCGGTAGACCGGCCCCAGTCCTCTCCGCATAGTTCGTGGACCCGCCCCCGGCAAGGCCCTACAATGCCCTCCATGTTCGGATTCCTGCAGAGCTTTGCCTACGGGCTGTTCCTGTCCTGCCTGCCCTGGTTGATCATCGGCATGATCAACCCAAGGCTGGCACTGCCCACAGATCCCGCCACCCGCTGGCAGGTGGCGCTTCGCTATTGGCTGATCATCCCCTTCATCGCCTTCATCCTCTGGCTCACCTCCCTCTGGGGCGGCTTTTCAGTCTCCCTTTGGGGTTGGCTGGCCGGTCTGGTGGCCATTCCCGTGGCCATCCCGCTGGAGCGGGGCTGGCGGCGTTGGCAACAGGCCCGGGCCGAACGCCACCGCCAGGCCCGGCTGGCCGCCGAGGCGGCACGGGAGCGGGCCGCGCTGGAACGCAAAGCCCGGGAGCAAGGGCTGACGGTGTTGCAGCCGGATCAACCGCCGGCAGAAACCGATGACGTGATCCTCGGGTTCTGGCAGGCCAAAAAGGACCTGCTGGCGCTGAACCGCCCGGATCTGGCCATTCAGGCGGATCGGCTCTACAGCCGTTATCTGCACGTGGATGACCTGCTGCGGAGCAAGTTCGATCCCCGGGAGCTCACCTTTGAACGCTCCCGGAGTCTGGTGGCCGAGGCCTGTCGAAACTCGGTGGATACCCTCCAGGCCATGGCCTCGGTAAGCAGGGGGATCGCCGGCGTGGACGCGGCCTACGTCAGACAGCGCCTGGACAAGCCATCGGCAGGGATCACCGATGAAGAAAGGCGTGCCCTGGAGCGGCGCCTGGAACTGGTGGATGACACGGAACGACGCCTGCGGGAACTCGGGGCCCGCAACGAGGCCATCATGACCGCCCTGGATGATACCGCCGTGGCGGTCTCCGCGGTGGCCACCGACCGCCCTCAGGCGGCGATGGCCACGCAACAGGCCCTCAAGGATCTTCAGCAGTTTGCCGAAAAGGCCCATCGGTACGGACGCGCCGATCCCTGAAATATCGTTGGTGAATCGATGCTACCGCGTGCACCCCGGACAATAAGGGGTACGATCCAGGGCGTCGGGGATACCATCACCACCACCGCAGCCGGACAACAGCAAAACCGTCATCAGGGCCAAAAGCCCCGCCAGCAGGCACTTGCGTGATCTTGACATGGAAGTTCTCCTTGCCGGTTCAGGCCGGTGATCACCGGTCGATGTCGTTTCAGAAGTCATATTTCAGGCTGACCCAGTAGTAGCGACCGATCTCCACACCGCTCTGCCCCGAGGCGACGGTATGGGTGCGTTCGTTGAACAGGTTGTTGATCTGTAATTGGGCGGTGAGCAACGTGGAACGCGGCATTGGCTGGGCATAGCTCAGACGCAGGTCGGTGATGAAGGTGACCGGTCTGCTTTCTCGCTCGTACACATCCAGGCTCTCGTACACCACCTCGCCGCCGGGCAACTCGATGCGATTCCCTTCCACCACCCGGCCGGTGCGGTTGATGATGGAATGGCGCCCCCGATAACGGGTGTTCAGATCCACTACGACCCGCTCACCCATGGGACGGGACAGACTGAAGTTGGCCACCCAGGGACGGGAAAAATCCTCCCTCAGGATGTCCAGCTCGCCGTAGCGGACACGCCTGCCCTGATAGGAGACATACTCACCGGAACCGGTGGCATCCACCGGATCGTCATAGTCGGCATTGGAGGTCCTGGTTTCCGAGTAAGTCAGGTGCAGTCCCACCAGGGTCTGGCCGAACTCCCCGAACCAGGCCGTGGACAGGCCCCGGTAGCGGCTGCGTCCTTCGTTGTTCATGATGTAGTAGCGGTAGCCATCGGGCTGGACAGCGGTAGTGGTGCGGGCAAATTCATCCCGGTTCTCCCGCTGCACCAGCTGCAGGTTGAACAGGCCACCCAGCAGGGCCTGCTGCACACCGATCATGACTTCATCGCTGTAGGGGGTATTCAGATCATGGAAGACGTAGCGGAAGGTGCCCTCCCCTGAATCCAGTTCCCAGTCCCGGACGATGTTCTGGGTGGTCCCCCGATACTCCCGATAGAAGGGTGACCGGGCCTCCCGCAGCTTGTAGGTGAGCAGCGCCGCACCGTAATAGCGGTTCACCCCGGCCCGAACCACGGTACGGCCGTCGCCAAAGACGTCCAGGCTTCCCCGGGTGCGATAGGCCACGTCGTGGTTGCCGAGAAAGTCGTCGTGGTCGTAGCGCAGCCCGAAGGTGCCCGACAAGCGCTGCCAACCCAGGGTGGTCTCTGCGAACAGGCCGGTTTCGTTGAGGGACACCTCCACGTCATCGGCGGGATGCACGTTGCGGGTAGAGAAATACTGTTCCCGCTGCAGACAGTCGTCACTGTTGCCACGGCACTGGACCTCGCTGTTCACCACGGGATTCTGGAAAATGTAGAGATCCTCGTCCCGCTGAAAATGGTAGCGCTGGTGATTGACCTCGGCCCCGAAACGATGACGGATCCGGACCTGGCCGACCTGTCCACCCGGGGTCTGGGCCAGCCAGCGCCCCGACAGGCTGGCCTGCTCCTTGTCGAGATCACCAAAGCCCCCCTGGCGGCTGTTGCCCACATCCGCCCGGCGCCCCCAGTCCACACTGCGGGTATTGGCCCAGTTGAAGAAATCCTTGGGGGCAGAACGGCTGTTTTCACTGTAATTCAGGCCCACCCGGAACTGCTGGTCCAGGCGATCCCCGGCGTATTCCAGGTTGCCGGTCATGCTGTAGCCACCGCCTTCGATGGTGAAATCGCTGTCCTTCACATCCGTGATAAAGCGCTCGTTCCGGTAAGGGGCATAGCCAAGACTGAAATCCAGCAACCCCCGATCCCCGGCGGGTGTGGTCAACTTCATCAACAGATTGGTGTTTTCCTGGTCCTGGGAGCGGCTGCGCCCCAGGGTCACCTCCGGGGTAGAAGATCGGGACTGATTGATGCCCAGCACCAGCCCGGATGCCTCTCCCACTGGCGTGGAATAATTCAGCGCCAGACGATCCCGGCTGAATTCAGGGGTACCGGGGGGCTCCGGCGGCAAGGCGCCGGAATCCGGGTCCCAGTCCCGGGTAAAGGTGCGATAGCTCACCCAGTCGCTGCGGGTGGCGCTGTAGGAGACGCTGCCTTGCGGCGTTGAACCCGCACGCCGGGTCTCCACCTCCACCACACCGCCGGTAAAGCGGCTGTATTCCGCCGGGACGTTGCTGTCGAATACCCGGATTTCACCGATCAGCGCACTGTCAATGAACTGGGACTGCTCATGGCCGGGGATATCGTCGATGGCATTGGGTGTATTGGCCGCGGGATCCAGACGATTGCTGATGCTTACCCCATCCAGCAGGAACTGGTTTTCATAAAAGCGCCCGCCGGAGATGGAAAAGGATTCCGGCCTCAGGTCAAACAGGGATTCCGGCGTCAGCGCCGACTCACCGAACTGGAGTCCCGGCACCAGCCGGAGTACGCCGTCCACGCTGCCGTCGGCGCCCACGAAGCGCTCGATGTAACGGGCATCGAAGCGATAACGACCGGCGGCGGTCGTTTCACCGCCCAGGGGGGTCCGATCGGTGGGGCGCACCTCGATGGTATCCAGTCGGGCGTCGGCAGGCAGTGTCACCACCGTTGCCTCCTCCGCCTGTACCAGGGCGGGCAATCCGGAAATCACCAGGGTCAGTATCCAGACCGTGCCGGGCTTGAAGCCGGCACGGCACATCGGGCATGGATCACAGCGGTTCGTCATGCGTCACAACCGGCGCAATAGGGGGTACGATCCTGGGTATCGGGAATGCCATCCCCGTCGATGTCGTCATCCAGGGACAGGGGAGACGCGGCACGATCCGCCGCACTGCTGCCGGGACTAAAGAAGTCCGGACGCCCGTCGCCGTCAAAGTCGAAGCGAGCCAGGGCCGTGCCCGGGAAGTCATCGGCGGTGCTGATGCCGTTGGCAATATTCAGCAACTGCCGGTGACGCTCCGGCGCCGTTTCAATGCCCATGGCCACCATCCTGGCCGTCTCATACTGGCGGGCGGAGGTCAGCCAATTGACCACTGAGTTGATCTGGGTGGTGCGGTCGTTGGCGGCAAACAGAGCGTCGATCATTGCCAGCGATCCCGGCCAGGTACCCGGCAGGGCATCATCCCCCGACGCCAGCATGCGTGCCCGTTCCCGGGCCATGGCCACCTGATGGCGCTGGTTCTCATCGGCCCAACCGGTCCGGGTGATGGTCTGGCGAAGATCCCGGGCGACCCGGACGTAGCTCTCCATCAGCGAGTCACGTCTTTGTCCGGTGCGGATAAAGGCCACCAGGTCCAGCGCCTGATTGATGGCGGCCTGATCGCTGGAGGAGGTTGCCACCTGGGTAAGCATCTCCACCGCCTCGTCCAGCGCCGACAGGGCTGCTTCGGGATCGCCACCGCTGCTGCGCAGCAGGGCCACTTCCATGAGGTTACGGATGCGGGCCACCGGATTGCTCAACACGCTGCCCAGGGCATGGAGGCGATCGATCAGCTCTGCCTCTCCCGCCATGTCCAGTTGCTGATAAGCCGCGGCCAGGGACCCGGCCACCCACAGCAAATCATCCGTTGTCACGTTTGCATCGTGAAGGACTGAGTCCACATGCCGATGGCAAGACTGCATGCGATCAGAGGCCAGCGCCTGTTGACCCATGCGACTGAGGATCAACCCGGTCTTCCGGCACCCCTGGTCCAGAAAATTCCGTGCGGAGATGAGTTGATGGGTCAACTCATCCACAAACCGCTCGGACATGGCCAGTTCCCAGGCTGCGTCCATCACCTGCCTGGCTTCATCCAGGGCACCTTGACGCCAGAGCAGCACGGCCAGGTGAGGCGTGCCGACATCACTGGCTCCCATACCCACCTGGGTCAATTGCGTGATGGCGGCCTGTACGGTGTCGGCCTGCGCCGCCACCTGGTTGATGGCCCCTTCAACATCACCGCCGAGCGCACGATCAAGGGCCTGATAAAGCACCGCATTGTCCCGGGCCGAGTCGGCGTTGGACTCGTTGATCGGACGGACATGTCCCTCAATCCAGGCCAGATAGGTCTGAATGTCTCCCAGTTCGCCATGAATCGGCGCCATCCGGGGGCTCATGGTGGCACCATAGGTCAGATTGCAATCCGTGGTGGCCAAGCCCCGAAAATCATCAATGGCCTGCCGCATACCCGTGGTGCTACCCAGACGCCGATAGAAATCGGCGTAGGCCGTCACCATCAGGGTCTTCATGGCCTCGCAACGACCAGCCAGCGGCTGACGACCGGTCCCCAGGGTGGCCTCCCGGAAAAAATCCACCGCGTTCAGCGCATCGTTGAACGCCCTACCCGACAGACCCGTCGCTTCGGCCACATCCACGGCCGCCGAGGCAGCATCTCTCAAGCTGACCATAATCCGGCCATAAGCGGTGGTATGGGGCTGCCCCCGCTGGGATTCGATAAACTCCCGCACGGCCAGAAGGGCCGTCTCGGCATCGTCCCTGAATCCGGCGTTGAGCAGATCGCTGTTGAGGGACTGGAAGAACGCGGCGTCATCACCCTCCAGATTGCTGATGCCCTTGCCTTCCCTCAAGGCGGTTTCGTAGGTCTGACGTGAGGCATTCCAGTACACGCGGGCCGTTTCAAGATCGTTGACCCCACTCAACGCCCGGGCCACCTGCAGCTGTGCCATGGCCCGCTCGGTGGGCTGGAAGATGGCGGCCCGCAGGGTCAGTTCGGCCTCATCCAGCAGTCCCGCCGTGGCGAGATTGTAGGCGTTGGCCCGGAACATGGGGTCCAACACGCCGTCATCCAGCACCCCATCGAACAGGCGTTCGGACAGATAAGTGGGAGACACATCGGAGCGGAAGAAGTAGGCGGCCCGGGCATCGTTGTCCATGCCCAGGGTCTCGCCGCCGGCCAGGGGAATGGTATGGTCGATCACCCGCAGGGCGGCCAGATCCCGGAGGATGACATCATGACGGATGTCATCCAGGGGCAAGTCAGCCGCCGGATCGCTCAGATCGCCAGGCATCTCATGCACCTGGAACACGTAGCGGATGATGTTGAGCAGGGCCGGTCCCTCGGCGGGGACGCCTCGTCTCCCCATGCCTTCCCAAAGGGCACCGGACAAAGTGACCAGGTGGTTGTCATGGATGGGTTGCCCCGCAATCTCGAAGAAGCGGGTCAGGCCATGCCCCAGGTTCTGCAACGCCAACGCACGGATCATCTCCTGGGCGGATGCCGCGGCATCCAGGCTCAGCAGATATTCGGCGCGTTCGGCCACGCCTTCAAGCCTGTCACCCACCGGACCAGCGTGATCCAGGGCAAGGCGCTGGGCCACCTGGTCCAGGCGCCCGGGGGCCATGCCGTTCATGGCGTCCTCCAGCAGCTGCCACGGATCGGCCTGGCCTTCCAGTGCCACCAGGATTTCGGTCATCAGCAGGCTGGCCCGCTGGGCGGAGGCATCACCGGCCGGATCGGCCATGACCACCGCGGGACTCAGAGCCAGACGGGAGGCCACGGCGGACAGGGCCTGGTCCCGACTCATGCCACCCTCACGCATGGATCGATCCACCAACGTGGTCAATGGTGATACCAGCATGTCATCAACGGCACCGCCTTCGAGCGGCGCGCTCAACATCAGATTGCCCAGGACCTGGCCCGTCACCGTGTCGATCCCGCCCCGCGCCAGGATCCGGTGCACCTCCCTGGCCAGGTCTTGCGTCAGGGTCACACTGAAGCGGCCATCGCTGCCGGTGAGTTCCAAGGTGGACAGGGCATCGCCCTGGGCATTCACCAGCCTTACCGCGGCCCCCTCGATCGGCGGGTCCGTCACCAGGCCGGACAGATGCACAGAAGCGTCTCCCCCCGAGGAGGACCCTCCCCCGCCCGTGCAGGCGACGATAAGGGCAAGAGACAGTACCGCAGCGGACGTCCGCAGGGACGAAACAATGACAGGAAAACCCATGATCGGCCTCACCATAATAAACACGATCAGGAATTTACAATAAAATACCAATGATAACCAATATCATTTCGATATATTTTCAGGCACCACTTCTTCAGGGCGAATGATCACATAGGGTATACACTAGGCCCAGGAGCATCGACGCCTCTTCCCGGCGGCCTTCTCGGGCAATTGATGCGACGTTGGATCAAAACTCTGGAGGCAGCATGAACCCCAACCACTCAGAGCCCCCCGCAAACCCGGCGTTCAACCTTT
>NZ_JAJNQM010000085.1:0-12789 GCF_022227785.1 Ectothiorhodospira lacustris
AGGCACATCGTCTTTTCCAGCGCTTACTCATCGCCGTGGCAGAGCCGGCAATTTTCGACGGGGCCTGTGTGCGATTGTCAGCCAGTATGGGGGTTACCTTCTTTCCCGAGGACGATAACGACGCCGATACGCTGATCAGGCATGCGGATCAAGCCATGTATCAGGCCAAGGAGGCCGGTAAGAACCGGTACGCCATCTTTGATATGGACCAGAGTCTGCGGCATCAGGGGCGGTGGGAGTTCATCAAGTCCATGGAAGCCGGTCTGCGGGAGGCACAGTTCCTGTTGCACTATCAGCCCAGGGTCGACCTGGTCAGCGGCAGAGTGACTGGCGCCGAGGCCCTGCTGCGGTGGCAGCACCCGCAACGGGGCTTGCTCATGCCCGCCAGCTTCTTGGACGATCTGAGCAGCAGCGGGCTGGAACCGCGCATCGGCCGCTGGGTCATTGAGCAGGCACTCTGCCAGATGGCACAGTGGCAGGCACAGGGATTGCGTCTGAGCATCAGCGTCAACATCAGTGCCCATCATCTTCTTGAACCGGGCTTTGCCGGTTGTCTGGAGTCGGCACTGGCGCGCTACCCTCAGTTGCCACGGGAATCACTGGAATGCGAAATTCTGGAGAGCGCTACCTTCAGCGACCTCTACAAGGCCGGCAGCGTCGTTGCCCAATGCAAGAAACTGGGGGTTCGGTTCGCGCTGGATGACTTCGGTACGGGCTACTCCTCGCTGGCCTATTTTCGCACCTTGCCGGTGGATGTGCTCAAGATCGATCGTAGCTTTGTCATGGACATGCTGGAAGACCCCAACGATCTGGATATCGTCGAAAGCATCGTGGGCCTGGCGGCCACCTTCAATAAGGACATCATCGCTGAAGGGGTGGAAAACATGGAACAGGCCGCTTTCCTCATCCGACTGGGATGTCGCCATGTCCAGGGATACGGCATTGCACGTCCCATGCCTCAGGAGGCACTGCCTGCCTGGATTCGAGAATGGACGTACAATCGGCCGGTACTGCCGGTCCATCTTGGCGGGGGTCTGGAAGGGGACCTGAACCTGTCAGTAGCAGTACGCGGCTATCAGCGCTGGTTTGAGAATGTGATGCTCAGAATTCAGGAAGGCAGTCCGCCCCCGGATGATCTGTTCAATACCCGTTTTGTGCGTTGGTATAACGGTAGTGGCTCGGCCCGCTACGGTATGTATGAAGCCTTCTCGGACCTGTGGGGAGCCCATGCCAGGGTGCACGAACTGCTGTTATCTCTAGTGGGTCCGACAAGAGCGGGCGCATGGCCCCAACGGCTGCATGGTCGTCGACCCGAGCTTGAGGCGGCTCGGGATGCCGTGTTGGCGTGTTTTGTCCGGCTGGAGCGCCGCGGTGCTTTGGAGGAGGGCAAGAGTGTCCAGCGGCATCCGACGGATGTAGCGCGCAGATAGCGGGCTTATCTCAAGTGCTTTATCGCTGAGAAGGGCTAAGTTCCAACCGTGCAAGGAGAAACCGGCGCTATCCACAGAAGCTGTGGATAAGTGTGTGGATAGCGTGTCGGAAACCGTTGCCGGAGGCCGCCATCCCGAGGCTTGTCTTAAAATGGTCATGAAATGATCAAATTTATTAAATCAAGTGAAATCATTTGGTTGTTGTCTTTTTCAGGTTTTCAGGAAACAGGAGTTGACAGTTGGGAGCCGGATGGTTTATGAGTTTGCCCGTCTGTGTATAAACCCTTGGGCCGGCTGTTCGAATGCGTTGCAGATCGGCTTTCCAGGCGGGCCTATGGCCACTGTAGGGCCGGACTGCTAACATGGCTCCACCCTCTCCGTTGCTCCTGGAGTCATGCATGATGCGTGTCCTTCGTCCGGTTTTCATCGCCGGCACCCTTCTGATGCTGTCCCACGGCGCCCTGGCGACGGATCTCAACATCCAGCCGGGCGACTGGGAATTCACCAACGTCACCCGCATCCTGGGCGACTCCCCCTTCCCTGAGCACACCACCACCAACCGGCAGTGCATCACGGCGGAAGACGTTGCCAAGGGACCTCAATTCATGGACCTGAGCGAACACTGCGACATGTCCAACCTCCAGGTCACTTCCGGCACCATGCGCTACGACATGCTCTGCCGGGAAAACGGCATGGAAGTTCAGATGACGGCTGACATGACCTTTCAGGGCGATCGCCTGAGCGGGCAGGTCAATGCCGAGCTGGAAGGCCCCATGGGCAGGATGCCCATGCAGACGGACATCACAGCCCGCAGGGTAGGTGACTGCCCCTGAAGTGCGGAGTCAACGGGCCGCCGTGTAGGGTATAAGGGTTTAGGTCCGCCGGACCCGGGGCAGGGAAGCGTCACAGGACCACTTCGATCATGTTGCAGGCCATCATCCTTATCCTGCTGTGCCAGCTTGCCGGCGAAGTGACGGTCTTGTTGCTGGGTCTGCCTTTCCCCGGGCCGGTGCTGGGCATGTTGCTGATGTTCGTCGGTCTGTTGATCCGCGGTGAAACGCCGCCGGCGCTGAAAGCATTCAGTGACAGCCTGCTGCGCTACCTGGCCTTGCTGTTTGTGCCCGCGGGTGTCGGTCTGATGGTGCATTTCGGCCTGGTGGCCCGGGACTGGCTGCCCATTCTGGCGGCGCTGGTGGCCAGCACCGCCTTGGCAATGATGGTAACCATGGTGGTGCTCTCTGCGCTCATTCGGCTGCGGGAGCGTCGCCATGGACGATGAGTTCACCGATATATGGGCCTTTCTCGCCGCCAGCCCTCTGCTCTGGCTCACCATGACCTTGGTAGTCTTTCAGCTCAGCCTCTGGCTCAACCGGCGTCTGGGCGGCAGTATGGTCCTGCATCCCGTCCTGCTGTCCATGGCCCTGCTGATCGGCATCCTGCTCCTGACGGGGACGGACTACGACACCTACTTCGCCGGTGCCCAGTTCATCCACTTCATGCTGGGACCCGCCACGGTGGCGCTGGCCATACCCCTCTATGAAAACCGCCACCAGATCCGGCAACTGTTGATCCCTCTGCTGGTTGCGGGTGTTGTCGGTGCTTTCGTTGCCGCCGGGAGTGCGGTCATGGTGGCTGCCGCTCTCGGGGCGGATCGCGTCACCCTGCTGTCCCTGGCGCCCAAATCGGTGACTTCGCCCATTGCCATGGGGATTGCCGAAAAGCTGGGTGGCTTGCCCTCCCTGACGGCGGCGCTGGTGCTGTTGACGGGGGCCATCGGCTGCATGTTGTCACCCTTGCTCATTCGCCTGCTTCGCATTCAGGATGACCGGGTCAAGGGCTTTGCCCTGGGGCTGTCTGCGCATGGCTTCGGCACCGCTCAGGCGTTTGGTATCAGCGCCACGGCAGGCGCCTTTGCCGGACTGGGGCTGAGCCTGGCAGGTATCCTGACCGCCTTCCTGCTTCCCGGTGTCGCACCCTGGCTACCCGGGCTGATGTGGTCTTGACCCGTCGGGCATGATCGCCGCCCGTCGCCCTGTCTTGCGGATTCGGCGGAATTCGTACCTTTCATGGCTTTGACGGCTATGCAAACGCCTATAATCAGATTCTTACCTGAGCAACAAAATTCGAGACAGCAATGGAAACCACGCCGGCTGCAGAAACCGTGATGGAAGTCTACGTCACCAAATGGGCTCTGACTAAAGGCATTGTCAAGGTCGGCGCCCAGCATACCTCGGAAGATCAGAAAACCGTCTGCTTCCGGCTGTTTTTCGACGATCTGGGCAAAATATTCACACTGCCCGAATATGCCCACGCCGGGGAATGGTTCCACACCCTGGAAGAGGCAAGGGCGCAGGTGGAGAAGATGCGAGCCAAGGAAATAGCCGTGCACAGGCAGGCCATCGACGATCTCAAGGCGAGGGATATTCCCGTGATCAGTGCCAACAAGGGCATGAGGGGCAGGGGAGGAATGGCCAAGATCAGGGAGGAACTGCTCAGCGACTGAAGTTGCCGGATAAGCATCGGCTGCTCTATCAGATATCGGGGCTGATGACAGCAAAAGGGGCGAAGATGATGGCCACCAGGGTGGTAACCGTCACCTACGCCCCCAACGCTCTACTTCAGAGCGGTGAGCCTGCGGGCCTTCTTAGTAGAAGGGTCTCCACATGAACACCAGGAAGTGAGCGGCTGCAGCCAAGACCATGAACACGGTGAAGGTGGTCTTGAACTGCTCGTGGAATTCTTTTGCCTGTTCTTCGGTCAGGCCGGAGATGCTGTTATCCATGATCAAAGTCCTCGGATTACTCGGAAACGGAATAGGTCAGCGGGTTGTAGTTGTCGTTGCTGTAAACGACAGCGTGAACAGCCAGAGCAACCACCAGAACAGCCATCAGGATCGGCATCAGCCAGGTGCCAGGATTGACAACCAGCCACAGCTTCCAATCATCACGGGGGTTGCTGGGACTGCTGGGTCTGTACTCACTCATTGATAACGCCCTCTTGGGTTGGATTACCAAGTCTTACGGAAAGACCAGGCCGCTTGAAGCCGACATGACCACTGACGCGGAAACAGTCAGCCCAAATAAAAACTTAAAAACTGTGCGTTTTCAGGTGCGGCACTCGTCGATCCACAGAGGGTGGGTCATGGGAGTCCGATCCTGAAAGTCTCCTCTGCCTTGCAACTTTCACGGGGTGATCCGGCGAAGGCCTCAACCCCGATCTGAGCATGGTTGTCAGTCTACGTTGACAGCGTGGGATGTCAAGTGGGCAGAATGGAGGCGACGTAAGGAAAGCTACGGATTTTCAAGAATTCTTGAGCAGGGTCAAACAGGCCCAGGGAAAAGGCCGGGGACGGAGTTGACCCAATCCCCGGCAAAAATGCCGCCCCTGAGTGAGAGAGAGAGCGGGGCGTGCATCATACGGAACGCGGGTCTCAACTTTTCATCATTTTATCGATCCAGGTTTTCGTGGCCTCGTGGATTTGCTGATGAATCCGCAAGTGGACGTGTTCTGCCTGCTGATAAGGGTCATCAATGACTTGCTCAGTCCAGTGCCCCAGCAGAAAGATCTTGCCCCGGGCTGTCGGGTACAGGTCCAGCAAATACTGTTGGTGATGTGGCTCCATGACAAGAACAAGGTCCGCCCACCTCAGGTGCTCGATGGAAACCTGTTGCCCCTTGTGGTCATCCAGGCTCAGGCCACGCAGCGCCGCAAGCCTGCGCGTGATTTCCTCGGCGGGGTGCCCCGCCAGGGCACTTGTCCCGGCAGATTGAACCACCAGTTCCCGCCCTGAATCCGATGCCATGGCCTCCAGGCAGGCTTGGGCCAGAGGACTGCGGCAGATATTTCCTGTGCAGATGGTCAGCAAGTGTCGGAACATGCGATATGGATCCGGGAAAGATAAAGGCCTGAGCCGGTGAGCGTTGCGTCCAATCCGTAGTATGAGTGAACAACTTCATGGTTGGGATGAGTGGCCATGTTCACCGGGCTCCGGTCATGCCGGGGGCCGGGATGATGCCGTCGTAGCCGCTCATTTCCACAAAACCCACGCCCTCCAGGATACCGCTGACGCGCACACCGCCTTCCCAGTAGATCATGAATATACTTTCCCGGCCATCGAACTCGCTGTTCTGACGCAGGGGTTCGACCTGTAATCGACCTTCCGGTATCTCGATCTCCCAGGCTGCGGGATAACGCAGGCCTGACTGCGAACTGGTCCATTCCCCAAGGCTGTGAACCCGAATGTCCCCGGAAGAAATCGCTTCCGAATGACCTCTGCGGGAACGGGTGCCCAGGGTCGTCAGCGGGCTGCCGTGCTGATCATAGAGCTCGTAAATCATCAGCTCCGTGCCGTCCTCCAGGTGCAGGGCAAACCAGTTCCAGCCCAGCCTGGTGGCTTCGAAATCCCCCCACTGGTGGTCGAACCAGACCTCCCCGGTCACCGGGGCGGGGATCTCCTGACCCAGCCGGATCTGGCCCCGGGCCTGCATGCGTGGGCGGGAGTAGTAATAGCTGATGCCTGCGTCCCCGAAGTCCAGTAGACCCGGGGTGGCCGAGCTGTGGGCCTTGTGCAGGACTGGCGGCCAGGGGTCGGTCAGGCTCAGGGTCAGTTGGAACTCCTCTTCGTTCATGATGAGCAGATGTTCGTCACCAGACCCGGATACCCGCCAGTCCGCGTAACGGAAATCGAAACCTTCGGTGTTGACCGGGGATGGAATGCCGGCGGTGCGGTGCTGGGCGGTGTGGCGCTGATCATTGTCGTGATCGGTGAACGAGCCATGGAAGACGGTATGCCGCACGATGCCGTCGCGCAGGAAAACGGTGATATGAAAGCTATAATGCTCGCCTTGTTCGCCAAACAGATGGCCGCTGTAATACCACCATTCGGTGGCGC
This sequence comes from Ectothiorhodospira lacustris, assembly GCF_022227785.1. NCBI lineage: Bacteria > Pseudomonadati > Pseudomonadota > Gammaproteobacteria > Chromatiales > Ectothiorhodospiraceae > Ectothiorhodospira > Ectothiorhodospira lacustris. The sequence goes on from NZ_JAJNQM010000085.1 coordinate 6,322, forward strand.
TGACATGGGGGGCTTCATCTCGGGGGAGTACGAGGGGCGGCAGGGCCGAGGTGCGTTCCCGTGCCGACGGCATGGGGGCTTCGTGGTGATGCCGTGCCTGACTATCCGGTCCTGGGACCAGAAGTACCCAGTACAGCAAGATGACCGTGGCGATCAGGGTCAGGGCAATGAAGGGACCGAGGAACCGTCGCCAGAGGGGAGGGCGCTTTCTGGAATGTCTGGAACGCCCGCTGCGTCGGGGTGTGGTTTGACCTTCCTGAGTCATCCGCTTGATTTCCTCTCGGCCGTGGGAGCGGGCCTTCTCAGGTCCGCTCCCACAGGGGCAGGATTACCCACAGAGTCAGAACTCCCGCACGGTCGGGACTGCCTTCGGAGTCAGGAGCTGCTCCCAAAGGCTGGACTGCTCCTACACGCGCCGCCGCCGCATCCCCGCAGCCGCCAGACCGGCCATACCCAGACCAAACAGGGCCAGACTGCCGGGCTCGGGCACGAACTTGATCTCTGCATTGGTTAGTTCGAATCTGCCGGCGATGGTGCCGTTGTATGCGGGAACGAAAGCATCAAAGGGAGGTGAGAGGGCGTCAACAATCGATTCCCTCAAATACGCACCAGCAAGATCAAGCAGGCGCTCAAACCCCATCCAGTCCGCAAATGTCTCGGAAATACCCATGATCACAGAGTCGCCCTCGTAGGTGTACTCAACCGTCACGCCCCCTGAACCCTGTGTGTTGGCCAACTCGGTCCCGATGGTGCTATTGATCGCAGCGATGAATGCATTGCTTGTGAAACCATCATAAACAATATCGAAAGAGCCGGATCCGGTTTGGGTTGACAGTGAACCAAATGACAGCGGAATAATCTCCATGCCGCTCAATTCTGGATCCGGAATCCCGAGCATGCCCTTGAAGATATTCATGAAGCCGGCAGAGATGACCGAAAAGATCGGTGGCGTTAATCCTGGTAGCGTTAATCGAGGTGGTGCATACAAATCTAGCTGTCCCCTGACATATACCCCCTTCAGCTGGGTCTTCGGCAGGGCAACAAAATTCACATCCCCTTCAAGGCTTGTTAGCTCGATACTGAAGCCTGATTCGCCACCCAGCCCCGAAATCGACAAGTTCCCAGCCAAACTATCCGTCACCGGGATCCAGCCCGCGGAAACCGGTGCCGCGACCGCCAGAGCGGTGGTCATGCATGCCGCAGTCAGTAGCTTTTTCATGCGTTCTTCCTTTCCTTGTCCTTGATTCGTGAGTGCAAAGCTCATGTACAGCCGTGCGGTCAGCAAAATTTGTACCATTCCATCATTCATTTTGAAAATAAAGGAATTTTCCCGTCGCTGCTCGATAGGGAAAGACTTTAAAAAAAGTAGGTGTAAAAAAGGTCGACATGTCTTGGGGCGAATCCGTGCCCAATGATGGATTCCCGCGTTCGCGGGAATAACACCGTCACTCCCGCGAAAGCGGGAGTCCAGGGGTTTATCCCGGAGCTGATGGATTCCCACTTTCGCGGGAATGACGACGCAGGAGGGCGACGACTCATCAACCATGCACTGATGCTCGTAAACCTTTGTATAGATAAATACCCACACAAATAATGTCAGAATATTTTACAAATACCAGCGGCCCCACCGATTGACTGTTTTATTATTCAGTCCTCAAAAAATCATAACCTTCTGAAAAGCCAATCATTACTCACAAAATAAAAAAAACGGCCCATCTTTTGCTATGCGATAGCCTCGACTGAAAACTGAACGGACTGCCCAGGTACATCACCTCCCGGCACTTCAGCGGAGGCATACCCCTTGCCCAGGCCAACGACGGCACAACCGGAAACCCGGTGACCCGTGGGCAAGGCGCAGTCCCGACATAGCCTGATGGAACCATCTCAATGCGGAGTGCTTGGATGTGGCTTAGACACTGCCCCGGGCAGGCGGCGACCTCGTGGGGCAAGCCCGGGAATACCCATGGTCGGGGCTGGAAAGCCTGGCTCGCCCTCGTCATCCCGATCGGGCTGATCCTCAGCCTGTCCGCTTGCGCCGTGGCGCCGGGTACCACCGCCAGCGGCATGCGGGATACCTCATCCATCCCCCTGCCGGTTATCCAGGACGACCAACTCACCGCCGCCAACATCAGCGTGCGGCCCATCACCGCCGAGCTGATCATCCAGCAGCTCAACAACGGCATCGGCGCCTTCCCCGGACGCGCCGCCGCCGCCCAGACCCAGGTCATGGGCGCCGCCCTGCCGGATTTCGGCCTGCAACACCAGGACTACCGGCTCGGCCCCGGCGACATCATCAGCGTGATCGTCTGGGACCACCCGGAACTCACCATCCCCGCCGGCTCCTTCCGCTCCGCCGAACAGGCCGGCACCCTGGTGGCCGAGGACGGCACCATCTTCTATCCCTACGTGGGCGTGATCGAAGTGGCCGGCATGACCGTGCGCGAACTGCGCCAGGTCCTCATCCGCCACCTCTCCCGCGTCATCGAACGGGTCCAACTGGACGTGCGCGTGGTCTCCTTTCGCAGCAAGCGCGTCTACGTGGTGGGGGAGGTGGCCTCACCCGGCATCCAGGCCATCGACGACATCCCCATGACCTTGCTGGAGGCCGTCAACCGTGCCGGCGGCTTCAGCGAACAGGCCGACCACGGCAACGTGCTGCTCACCCGCGATGGCGCCACCTATCGGGTCAATGTCCAGGCCCTGTACGAGGACGGCGACATCACCCAGAACCCGCTGCTCCAGCACGGCGACATCGTCAACGTGCTCGACAGCCAGTTCAACAAGATCTTCGTCCTGGGCGAGGTCAGAAACCCCGGCTCCTACGTCATGAACCGTCGCCGCGCCACCCTGGCCGAAGTGCTCAGCGATGCCGGCTTCGTCGACCAGGACCGGTCCGACCCCGGCTGGATCTTCGTCATGCGTGACGAGGAGGGCGGGCAACCCCGGCTCTACCACCTCAACGCCAAATCCCCCGATGCCCTGCTGCTGGCGGAACGCTTCCACCTGCAGCCCCGTGACATCGTCTATGTGGACGTGGCCGACATCGTTCGCTTCAACCGGGTGATCGCCAACATCCAGCCCACCTGGAGCCTGCTGAACACCGTCAGCGGCGTGCGTTATCCCCTGTTCGGGGGGCGTCAGTGATGAACCGTCCCCCACCGCATACCCCCATCAACGAACCACCCCACGTGGGTCATCCGCCCGCCGCGCCGGTGGAAGACGACGGCGACACCATCCACATCGGCGAACTGATCGGCACGGTCCTGCAGTACAAGTGGCTCATCGCGGCCATCACCGCCCTGGCCCTGTGCGGCGGCATCTTCGCCGCCTTCACCGCCACCCCCATCTACCGGTCCGATGCCCTGCTGCAGGTGGAGGAAAAGGGCAAGAGCCTCTCCGCCCTGCAGGATGTGCAGGCCATCATGTCCGACAGCGTCACCGTCAGCGCCGAACTGGAAATCCTGCGCTCGCGCATGATCCTGGGCCGGGTGGTGGACCGCCTGGGGCTGGAAATCTTCGCTCGGCCGGCCTACCCCCCCGTGTTCGGCGATGCCTTCGCCCGACGCCACGGCGGCAGCGAACTGGCCGGAGCCCGCTTCGGAATGGAACGCTACGCCTGGGGCGGCGAGCGCATCCGCATCGAAAGCCTGGAAGTGCCCCCGAGCCGCATCGGCCAGGGCATGACCCTGCTCACCGGCCAGAACGGCATGTACACCCTGCGGGACCGGGACAGCCGCATCCTGGTCACCGGCCGGGTGGGTGAACCCGCCACCGGCAGCGACATCCAGATCTTCGTCTCCGAACTCCATGCCCGCCCCGGCACGGAATTCATCGTCGGCCGTCGCAGCCGGGGCGCCGCCATCGACGCCCTGCGCGGCCAGTTCGAGGTCCGGGAACGGGGCAGGGGGTCCGGCGTGCTGGAACTGGCCCTGCGTGGCCCCGACCGCGCCAGCCTGACCACGGTGCTGGACGAGATCATGAACGCCTACGTGCGCCAGAACGTGGAACACCGTTCCGCCGAAGCGGAAAACACCCTGGTCTTCCTGGAATCCCAGTTGCCCCTGCTCAAGAGCCAGCTCGACGCCGCCGAAGCCGCCTACAACAACTACCGCCAGACCCGCGGCTCCGTGGACCTCACCATGGAAACCCGCAGTGTGCTGGGATCGATCGTCGAGGTGGACAACGACATCATCCGCCTCCAGCAGCAGCGGGAAGAACTGCGCCAGCGCTATACCGCGGAACACCCCCGCATGGTGGCCCTGGATGCCCAGATCCGCCGTCTGAGCACCCGGCGCAATCAGCTCGAAGGCCAGGTCTCCGAACTGCCGGACACCCAGCAGACCGCCCTGCGCCTGCGCCGGGACGTGGAAGTCTCCACCGCCCTCTACACCAGCCTGCTCCACAGCGCCCAGCAACTGCGCGTGGCCCGGGCCGGTACCGTGGGCGATGCCCGCATCATCGATTCCGCCGTGGTCTCCCGTGGCCCGGTGGCCCCCAGCCAGCAGCGGATCCTGCTCATCAGCGTGCTCCTGGGCCTGATGGCCGGTCTGGGCCTGGTTTTCCTGATCCGCGCCCTACGGGTGGTGGTGGAAGACCCGGAAACCATCGAAAAGCACCTGGGCCTGCCCGTGTACGCCACCATTCCCCACAGCAAGGCGGAAGAGGCCATCTCCCGGCAATCCCGTCGCGGCCGCATCTCCGGTGAACTGCTGGCCATCACCCGCCCCACCGACGATGCCGTGGAAAGCCTGCGCAGCCTGCGCACCACCATCCACTTCGCCCTGCTGGACTCCTCCCGTGGCTCGCTGCTCATCACCGGCCCCTCCCAGGGCGTGGGCAAGAGCTTCATTTCCAAGAACCTGGGCGTGGTCCTGGCCCAGTCCGGCAAGACCGTGGTGCTGGTGGATGCCGACCTGCGCAAGGGCCACATGCATCGGGAGTTTTCCATCTCCCGGGAAGGGGGCGTCACCGAATACATCGCCGGCACCATCGAACTGCCGCGCATCATCCGCGCCACGCCCCAGGACGGACTCAAGGTGGTCACCACCGGCCAGATCCCGCCCAACCCTTCGGAACTGCTCATGCACGAGCGGTTCACCAGCCTGCTGGACACCCTTTCGGGCATGTTCGACATCGTCATCGTCGATGCCCCGCCCATCCTGGCCGTGTCCGACGCCGCCATCATCGCCCGCAACCTGGGCGGCGCCACCTTGCTGGTGGCCAGGGCAGGGCGGCATCCGATCCAGGAAATCGAACAGTCGGTCAAGCGCCTGTCCCAGGCCGGGGTGAACGTCAAGGGAGTGATCTTCAACGACCTGGACGTCAACCGCCAGCGCTACCGCTACGGGTATCGCGGCTACGTGTATCGCTACGGCTATCGGTCATGACCTGATCAAGCGCCCCTGTCAGGGATTTATGCAGTCACCTTCGACCCCGCCGTCGGAGTGCCGGAGAACGGACATGCTCCAAGGAGACAGAACGTGCTGGATTTGCTGATCATTGGGGCCGCCGCGCTCTTCTCCGTGGCCGCCATCCGACTGGCCATGGCCTTTTCAGAGGCCTATGGTCTGGTGGACCATCCCGGGGACCACAAGGCCCATAAACGCAGCACCCCCTTCGTTGGGGGCTTCGGCATCCTCAGTGCCTTTGCCCTGGGGGTGGTCATCCTGGACCAGGCCCACCCGGAGCTGCGTTTCCAGTGGTTCCTCATGGCCATGGCGGCGTTCGCCATCTTCATCACCGGCCTCACCGACGACCTCATCCGGCTGGGGTTTCGCCTTCGCCTGCTGGTCCAGACCGGCGCCGCCCTGGTCATGACCCTGGGCGCCGGCGTGATCCTGGTCGACCTGGGGCCGCTCCTGCTCGGCCACCCCCTGCACCTGGCCATGCTGGCCATCCCGTTCACCCTCTTCGCCACCGTGGGCGGCATCAACGCCCTCAACATGATGGACGGCATCGACGGTCTGGCGGGCACCCTGTCCTTCGTCACCATGGCCCTGATCGCCGTGCTCATCGCCCTGGCCGGCGGCTCCCCTTACTACATGCTGGTGCTGTGCCTGCTGGGCGGACTGGCGGGATTTTTGTACTTCAACCTGCGGCATCACGGCCAGCCCTGCGCCCGGGTATTCATGGGCGACAACGGCAGCATGCTGCTGGGCCTGCTGTTTGCCTGGATCCTGGTGGATTTGTCCCAGGGGGAGGGGAGTGTAATCCAGCCGGTGGCGGCCCTGTCTCTGTTCGTCATTCCCCTGCTGGATACCCTGAGCGTGATCCTGCGCCGCCTGTGGCTGGGTCGTTCCCCCTTCACCCCCGACCGCAGCCACCTGCATCACCTGCTGCAGCGGGCCGGGTTCCGGGTGGATCACGCAGTGGCGTTCATCACCCTGCTGCATCTGGTGCTTGCCACCGCCGGTCTGGTGCTGCTCCATGCGGGTGTCCCGGAATGGCTCATGCTGGCAGGCTTCCTGG
>NZ_JAJNQM010000086.1:0-12565 GCF_022227785.1 Ectothiorhodospira lacustris
CTCTCGTTTCACAATAAAGCCTTCGACTTCAGTCGAGGGTTATTTACCTCAATGCCCCATCAGCCGGTCGGCGGCATCGGGCTTGTCATGGACGGCATGGCGGTCAACGATGGTGGCCGTGGCCTCGTTCATGCCGATGATTTCCACCTCGGTACCTTCGCGGCGGAAGTTGATCACCACCCGATCCAGTGCCGCCACGGCGCTGATGTCCCAGAAATGGGCGCGGGACAGATCGATGGTCACCTTATCCAGATCCTCGCGGAAATTGAAGGCGGCCATGAATTTTTCCGTGGAGGCGAAGAACACCTGACCATAGACCCGGTAGGTGCGGTGCAGGGTTTTGTCATCCGGGTTGGTATCGGAGTCGGCGCCCACGAACATGAATTGGCTCACCTTGTTGGCAAAGAACAGGGAAGCCAGCAGCACCCCGGTGAGTACGCCGATGGCCAGGTTGTGGGTGAACACCGTCACCGCCACGGTGGCGATCATGACGATGTTGGTGCTCAGGGGATGGGCCTTCATGTTCTTGATGGAGTTCCAGCTGAAGGTTCCGATGGATACCATGATCATCACCGCCACCAGGGCCGCCATGGGAACGATGCTCAGGATGGGGCTCAGGAAGACCACCATGATCAACAGGAAGATGCCGGCCGAGAAGGTGGACAGACGTCCGCGGCCGCCGGATTTGATGTTGATCACCGACTGACCGATCATGGCGCAGCCCGCCATGCCGCCGAAGCTGCCGGCGACGACGTTGGAGATACCCTGGCCCTTGCACTCCCGATCCCGGTCGGTCTTGGTGTCGGTCAGGTCATCGACGATGTTCTGGGTCATCATGGACTCCAGTAGCCCCACTACGGCCAGGGCCAGGGAGTAGGGCAGGATGATCCACAGGGTTTCCAGGTTCAGAGGGATGTCCGGCAGCAGGAAGACCGGCAGGGTATCGGGCAGTTCACCCATGTCGCCCACGGTGCGGATGTCCAGTTGCAGCAGCCAGGCCAGCAGGGTCAGCACCACGATGGTGACCAGGGGGGAGGGGATGGACCTGGTCACGTAGGGGAACAGATAGATGATGCCCAGGCCCAGGGCGGTCATGGCGTAGACATGCCAGGTCACGCCGGTCAGCTCCGGTAGCTGGGCCAGGAAGATCAGGATGGCCAGGGCGTTGACGAAGCCGGTCATGACTGAGTTGGAGATGAATCGCATCACCCGTCCCAGCTTCAGATAGCCGGCCAGGATCTGCAGAAAGCCGGTGAGGATGGTGGCCGCCAGCAGATATTCCAGCCCGTGCTCCTTGACCAGGGTGATCATGAGCAAGGCCATAGCGGCAGTGGCGGCGGAGATCATGCCGGGCCGTCCCCCGGTGAAGGCGATCACCACGGCGATGCAAAAGGAGGCATACAGGCCCACCTTGGGGTCCACGCCGGCGATGATGGAGAAGGCGATGGCCTCGGGGATCAGGGCCAGGGCCACCACCAGGCCGGCCAGCAGGTCTGCCCGGATGTTGGAAAACCATTCCCGTTTGACTCTTTGCCACTGTATCAAGGATTGTATCCTTCTGCTGGGTCCGGGCCGTGCGGCCCGTGGATATTGCGATGCAGCACGTCCTTGGCGGTTCCGTGGCCTGTGCCGTGACCCGCCGGGGTCGCACTGCATCCGATGTTTGAAGCGTTCAGGGATTCGGGGCGGAAGCGCCCGGGAAACGTCTGATAAATCAGAGCGATGCCGGTCAAGAAGATGTCCGACACGGACCGGCGACCAAGTGCCGGATTAATGCAAAATTCAGGGGGCGCAATCGTATGGATGAAGGGCGGGAATGTCAAGATTACCGCGGCGGGTCATGGATCAGAGACTGACCTGATTGCGCCCACATTCCCGGTACAGCTGTTCGTCCAAGGTCTGAGCCACCTTCCGCTGGGCATCGTCTCCGGCACCGTGGCCGTAGTGGTCGTTGTAGAGCTTGAAGTGATCGATGTCGATCATGATCACCTCAATTACGTCACAGGATGCTGTGCCGGTTCATGGCCTGAATGGCCTCGCGGATGCTGGCGGTTTCAGGCGGGCCGATGACGTTGGGTGTGGCGATACGGCGAAGGGAGGGCAGTTGCATCGGCACAAGGCCGCACATGGCTGATGATGCCGCCAGTGTCCGCAACGTGTGCGGATTTGGCAAGCCTGCACTGGTCGGTAATCAGTGCAGGCCTGTTACATCAGGAAAACATGGCCTTGAAAGTGGCACGGATCTCTTCACGGATTATCTCGCGAATCCGTTCTTCGGAGATTGGTGGTTCCTGCTTGGGCAGGGCCTCCAGCTCGGCCTGGATCATGGCATGAATGGCGGCTTCGATGGCGCCGGGGGTGGATACGGATGCTGCGGCGGGTGCTTCATCGATCCGCGGCATTTCTTCCGGTTCGGACATGGGGGCCTCGGTTGCTTGTTCTGGCATGGTGTCATCAGGAATGAGTGTATCTTCTTCCGGCTCCGGCTCCGGCTCCGGCTCCGGCTCCGGCTCCGGCATCGCTTCAGCCGTGGGTGTTTCCGCGGTTGCCTCGGTCTCCGGCATGACTTCATCCACTTCCATGGTGGGATGAGGTTCAGTTTCCATCAACATCTCTTCCTCCGCCATCGCCTCTTCGATCAGGGGCGTGGGCGGAATCTCTCGGGCAGGTTCTGATTCCTCTTCGCCGGCCTGCTGCAGCAGCATGTCGAGGACGGGGTCGTGTTCCGCGCCGGTTTCCGGGGGGGGCGCCTCTTCCGCTGCCTCCCTGGACCACATGGCATCACTGACCAGCTCCAGTTTCTGGACGGAAGGCGCCTCTGCGGTCAGTATGTCCTCAATATCCGGTTCCGGTTCAGCCTGTCGTGGTGGCGCCTCATCGACGATGAACCGGTCAAAGTCACCGTTTTCGATCCAGTCCGCCCATTCATCATAGAGGGCATTCTTGTCCGCGACACCCGGGATATCTTTGGAAATGAAGGCCGAGACATCCGAGACCTTATATTTCTTCCGGACGTACTCCGCCAGAATGACGCCGATATCCTTGTTTTCGCGGGTCAGCGCCACCAGGCGCATCAAGCTCTCGGATTTTGCATTCATGTTCGGTCCCTTCACGGCTGTGTCGGCCGGCTGAGTGGATGGGTCGCCGTGGCCCTCGCCAGGCCCCTCATGAACACCTTATCGGCAAGTGGTCAGGGAAATTGAACATTTCCCTGACCCAGCGCGCGGCTACATCGTGCCGAGGATCCAGCCGTTCTATCATGCCTACCCAAACCTTAAAGGGCATGAAGCCGGCAAGAAGGTCAAGGGGCGCAAGCGCCTCCTGATTGTCGATACCCTGGGGCTGCTGCTCGCGGTCAGTGTCACCGCCGCCAACGTCCAGGATCGCGACGGCGCATCCCCGGTCATTGCGGCTGCCATGGCCCGATTGTCAAAAGCATCCCGCTGCTATTCGTCGGCATGGTGTTGCAGCCAACGATGGCCTTTACCGGTCAACCGATAGCGCTGAGTCGGGCTGCGCGGGGAATCGGGTTGGGTACGTTCGATCCATTCGTCTTCCATGGCCGGGTTGAGGTAATTATTCCGGAACGTAGGCCGGTGTGACAAACCCAAAGCCTGCATCAAATCGTTGCTGCCCAACTCGCCGCTCCCAATCGCATGGATCAATGCCGCTACTTGATCGGTTACTTGATCGCCTACATGGTCGGTCGACACAGCTTCGCGCACGGCATCATGTAACGCACCCAGCATGAACTCAACAAAAGGAGTGGCATCCGCTTGGCTATCGGCCACCGCGAGCACCCGGTAATAATCTTCCTGACGATCACGGATCACTGTTTCCACCGGCAGGTAAGCCAGCAGCGGCTTCCAGTGTCGGAGGATCAGGGTTTGCCACAGCCGACCCATGCGACCGTTGCCGTCGGCAAAGGGGTGGATGAATTCGAACTCGTAGTGAAAAATGCAACTGGCCACCAAGGGATGCTCGTTGGTGTCTTCCAGCCAATCCAGCAGATCCGCCATCAGCTTGGGTACACGATCAGCAGGAGGCGCCATGTGCACCAGCTGTTCTCCCCGGAAGATGCCGACCCCGCCGGATCGATATCGACCCGTTTCATCCACCAGCCCGCGCATTAACAACTCGTGCGCCGCCAGCAAATCCTCCTCGACACTGGCATCCCAGTCCTCCATGGCCTCGTAGGTCGCAAAGGCGTTACGCACTTCCTGAATCTCGCGGGGGTGCCCCAACACCCGTTTGCCCTCAATCACGGCGGTCACCTGTTCAAGGGTGAGCGTGTTGTTCTCGATGGCCAGCGAGGCCTGGATAGTACGGATGCGATTCTCCCGGCGCAGGCGCGGAGTCAGGTTCTGTTCGGCCAGCACGGTGTAGCGTCCGATGGTTTCGCTAATCTCGGCGACCAGATGCACTATCGCCGGGGTGATGGTGTAAGGTGGCTGATATTTCATGTCGCCTCCCTCGCTAATTGAAGCGGAGCAAACCATGTCGCGCAGTGCCCCAGCTCAACACGATTACACGCAGCAGATGCCCCTTCGATGCGGGTGATCGCGGAGTTCTGTCGGTCGGTGTTGGTGAACTGGGGCCGAAGGGTTTTCATCGCTGATCACCAGAATCGACTGCATCCGTTGCCGGGATGGTGTCGTAAATCACCTTGGAAAGCACCGCAAACGCTGCATCCTCAAAGGCTTTGTCATCCATGTAGCGCGAGACGATCTTGTCGTTCTCGCTCATGCGCTGAATCATCAGGTCTTCCAGCATCTGACGCAGGCCCAACTGGAATTTATCGAAGGGGTTGGCCTGACGCAGGCGGACGACTTCCGGGGTATTGGCGGCCTTCTCCTTGATCTGCTCGAAGAACAACCGGTCTTCCTCGGTAAAATTGGTGCCGAAGCGGTCGTTTAGCACCTTGATGATCTCCGAAAGAGGCGCTTTCTCCTCCTTGGCCTTGCCGGTGCCGACGTCCGTGGGGCTCTTCACACCGTACTCGCCTTCGCCCTCGCGCAGTTCGATGGCCCCGGAAAAGACCCGTTGCAGGCGGTAGTACTGCAGGCCCACTTCATCACCCAGCTTGACGGCGCTGGTGTCGCGCTCCAGCGGCATGTGCGGCAGCAGGAACCGGCCGAAGCTGTAGAGCATCTCCAGGTCAGGATCGCCGTAGGGGATGATCTGGCTCAGAAAGCTGTACACCTTCACATAATCACTCAGCTTGTCGCGGAATTCACCACGCTGCTCTTCATCCTCCATCGCCTTGAAGCGATCCACCGCCGGTTGCAGATGGCGCTGCAGGTGGGCGTGGTCGGCGGGGTTTTGTTTGCCCGGCACCCGGTAGAAGATTCGGGCAAAGGCCTCCACCTCGTTCCAGTGGTAGACCTGAAAACCATCCAGTTCGTGCTTGAGTTGTTCGAGCTGGGTGGGATCGGAACTCTCCTGCAAACTGGTGGCGTCGTAGTAGGGCTTGAAGGCGCGGTAGATGTCCTTGGCCTCGTTGACGAAATCGAGCACGAAGGGCGTCTCCTTGCCCGGTATCATGCGGTTGAGGCGCGACAGGGTCTGCACCGCCTGCACCCCGTCCAGCCGTTTATCCACGTATATCGCCATCAAGAGCGGCTGGTCGAAGCCGGTCTGGTACTTGTTGGCCACTAGCAGCACCTGGTAATCGGGCGAGGCGAAGCGCTCCGGCAGCTGCTTCTCGCTGATCGGCTTGCCGCTCACCACATCGGTATTCATCCCCGGTTCGGTGTATTCCAGACCGGTTCCCGGGTCGCGCACCGTGCCGCTGAAAGCCACCAGCGGCCGTATGTCGTCGTAACCGTGCTCCCCAATGTAGCGCTGAAAGGCCTCCATGTACTTCACCGCTTGCAGTCGCGAACTGGTCACTACCATCGCCTTGGCCCGCCCGCCCAGGTGGGTACGCACATGGCTGCGGAAATGCTCGACGATCACCTCGATCTTCTGGGCGATATTGGTCGGGTGCATCACCAGGAACTTGGCCAGCGCCCGCGCCGCCTTCTTCTTCGGCAGGTCGGGGTCGTCTTCCACTGCCTTGACCAGCTTGAAGTAGGTTTTGTAGGTGGTGTAGTTCTGCAGCACGTCGAGGATGAACCGTTCTTCGATGGCCTGACGCATGCTGTATAGGTGGAAGGGTTCCGGCTTGCCACTGACCCCGGTACGGCCAAACAGCTCTAGTGTCTTGCCTTTTGGCGTAGCGGTGTAGGCGAAAAAGCTCAGGTTCGGTTGCCGACCGCGCGAGGCCATCACCTCATTCAGGCGGTCCTCCCAGTCCGTCTCTTCGTCGTCCCCATTGCCACCTGTGCCCGCACCCAGAATCGCCTTCAGCTCCCGCGCCGTCTCGCCGGTCTGGGAGGAGTGCGCCTCGTCCACAATCACCGCATAACGGCGCTTGCCGATCTCCGCCTCCCAGGCTTTGGCTTGCGCCTTGGCCGCTTCATCCGGCGCGTCGGCGCTTTCGACCCCGGCGGCATGGAGCAGGCCGTGCAGCACAAAAGGAAACTTCTGCAGGGTGGTGACGACAATCCTGGTACCGTCGATCAGCGCCTCGGCCAGCTGTTTCGAATTCTGGTCGATGGCCTTGACCACCCCCTGAGCGTGCTCGATCTGGTAGATGGCGTCCTGCAACTGACGGTCAAGCACCTGCCGGTCGGTGATGACGATCACGCAGTCGAACACCTTGTGATCGTCGCCATCGTGCAGACTGGCCAGTCGGTGCGACAGCCAGGAGATGGAGTTGGTTTTGCCGCTGCCGGCCGAGTGCTGAATCAGATAGTTCTGCCCAGGCCCCTCGGCGCGAGCGGCGTTGATCAGTTTGCGGGTGGCGTCGAGCTGGTGGTAACGAGGGAAGATCATTGCCTCCCGGGTCACCATGCGACTGCCACCTTTGCCGTCGTCCACCTTCTCCTCCTTCTTCTCGATGAAGACGAAGTGGCCGAGGATGTCGAGAAAACTCTCGCGTTCCAGCACCTCTTCCCAGAAGTAGCCGCTGCGGTAGCCGGAAGTGTGCTGTGGATTGCCCGCGCCGCACTGAACCGAGCCTGGGTGGCTGCCGCGATTGAAGGGCAGAAAGAAGGTCTTTCCCCCGGCCAGCCGGGTGGTCATGTGCACCTCATCCGGATCGGCGGCAAAGTGCACCAGCGCCCGCTGCTTGAACTCGAACAGCGGCGCGCGCGGGTTGCGGTCTTCCTTGTATTGCCGCACCGCGTGGCGCCAGCTCTGGCCGGTCCAAGGGTTCTTCAGCTCGCAGGTTGCCACCGGCAGGCCGTTGACGGCAAAGACCAGATCGACGGTGGAATGATCGCCCGGATGACAGGGCACCTGCCGGGTGGCGGTGAGCTGGTTGGCCCGGTACTGCGTCAGCACCTCCTCATTCAGGTCGTGGGCGGGTTTGAAGTGGGCCAGCCGGAAGGTCTTGCCATAGAACTTGAAGCCGTGGCGCAGCACATGCAGCGAGCCCTTGATGGTCAGCTCCTTGACCAGCGTCGCCAGCAGCATCGCCTCCAGTTGCGCCCCGTGCTGGGTGCGCATTACCTCCCATAGCTGCGGCTGGGTGGCGGCGATAAAGTCGGTGATCGCCTGCGGGAAGAGCGCCCGCTCCCGGTCCCAGCCGCTCACACTGCCCTGTTGCCAGCCTTTTGCCAGCAGCATCTGCTCCACGTAGGATTCGAAGGCTTTTTCGGTGGTCTGGCTCATGGCGTTTCCCCTCAGGTCATTCCGTTGATCTCGAACACCCGATACTTGAGCCACTTGGCGATGCCGTCGAGATCGGGGAACAGTTGCTTGTCGAATACACCGTACTGGTCCAGTCGGCGGCGAATGTCGTCATGGGCGGCCTGGCTGATCACAATCTTCAGCACGTCATTCTCCTCCAGCGGTTGCATCGGCTGATGGCAAGCCAGCAGTACCCCGTCTTGGGCGCGGATGCGCGGCGAGACGTGCGGCGGATCGTAGATGACGTTGCTGCTGATGTCGAAGGGCGACAGCTCACCTTCTTTGGTGGGTTCCGGCTGTGTGCGGGGCCAGGTGGCGGTGGTCGTGTCCAGATCGTCGTCCGAGAGCACCGGTGCTTCACCGCTTTCATCCAGTCCGAAATCGTCGTAGCCGTCGTCGTCGCCTGAAACGGGCGCGGCGGATTCCAGCTCCTCCACGCTGGCCCCGCCGTTCTTCTGCTGGCGGCGCAATTCACTGAAACGCGGCGGCTCGCTGATCAGCACATAGACAGCGCTGTCGTGCGGGTTGCCGTCCTTGTCCTTCTTGGAGTCACGACAGGCAAAGTAGAGCGCCACCAGCGGGTTGGTGGTCCAGTCCATGAAACGGGTTGGCAGGCCGTGGTGCTGGGCGATGGTCAGCGCCTCCCAGTCGTTGCGCGGCAGGTGGTTCACATAGGTGAGCAGGTGGTTGCTGAAAGTCTCCAGCACCTCGTTTTCCCGCCGGTCGCGCTCGGCGGGCGGCAGACTGTTCAGATGGGTATAGCGACCGATGGAGGGTTTGAGGTCGAAACCCTCGAAGGCCCGCTTGGCCTGGCCTCGAAAATAGCGGCGCACCCGTTTGCCGTTCTTCTCCACGATACCCAGGTTGTTGCGGACCGTGGTCAGGTACTCCTCGAAGCTGTTGACGGTGAACTCGTTCATGCCACCGCTTCCCGAACGTCGATCTTGCCGGTCACGGCGGCGGTGATCAGGGCGGTGCGGTACTCCTGCAAGCGGGCGATGGCCGCCTCGACCTTTTCCATCAGTTTGTCGATCTTGGCAGTTTCGCGGTCGAGGTAGGTGGCGATGGCGGTCTGTTCGGCCGCAGATGGTTTGGGGAGCATAATACTGCCCAATCGGTCGGCGGTTAACTTAGGTTGCGCTGCCCCAGTGATAAGAGGCGTGTAATCAAAAGTCTGGAGAACACCGACCCAGTAACCTATGTCGCCGGACAATGGCTTGAGAATGTGTGCGTGGTTGTTTACCCAATATTTACCTGTTGCCAGGAAGGCCAAAGGCGTACTGCGTGAAAGCAAGTTGGCACCATCTTCCGCTACGAGAATCAGTGCTTCATCGAAAATGTAATCCTCAACATAATCTATGACCCCAGATGCCCCGTAGTATGGGTAATTCTTCTCCATGTCTGCCCGATCTATACCTGCAAGCGGTATGCGCCGGTAGTCCTGGTTCAGAAATGCATATCGTAGCGGAATAACCACCCACCCCTCCGGCACCTGGCCGAGCCATTCAATGCCGGAATTCTTGAAGCGGGTGTGGGGTTCGAGGCCAAATTCGAGGGCGGCGTCTGCGGGCAGGCCACGGGTGACGGTACGGGAGATGAGCGCGGTGCGTTGCTCCTTGAGTAGCGCGATCAGCTGTCGTTTCTTCGCCACCAATCTATCGATCCGCCCCATCTCCCGGTCGAGAAAATCGGCGATGGCAGTTTGTTCGGGCAGAGGGGGTAACGGTGTCAAAAAATCCTTGCAGAATTCCGGTGGCACACGCTTTTGCCCGCCCGCTCCATACATTTCCGATTCGCCGAGCTTACGGTAGCCGTCTGTGATGGTGAGGTAGAACAAAAAACGATAATCAAGAGCCTGAGATGCTCGCAGCACGTGCAATTCGGTTGTTCCGTAGGCCGCCGAATTGACCAACCCAGTCGCTATCGAACCTTTGCTATTCTCGAAGCAAGGTGTGATCTTGGCAATGACGACATCACCATCCTGAAACTCGGTGTATCCCCCACCGACCTCAGCCTTTACCCGTGTCTGGTCAAGACGGATACCGCCGTTTTCGTTTACGGCATCCATTGGCACAAACGAAATTTCTTGGTCTTCTTCCAAATTGCGAAGTATTGGCGCGGGTGGATTTACGCGCATAGCGAACCGACCGCGTTTTACCTCCCAATGCCCCGGCACCTGCCCCAGCCACTGGACGCCGCTTTCCTTGTATTCGGGATAAGCCGGGTATCTCACGCCATGACCTCCCGGTAGAGCCAGCCGCGCGCTTCCGCCTTTGCCTTGAGCTGCTTGGCTTTCTTTTCGGTGGCGCTTTTGCCGTAGGTGGAAAAATCGATCAGCACATGTTCCGGGAAGGGCTCAGGGTCGGGCGTCACGGGCAATCCGAGAGCTCCGCACTCCGCCGTGGATACCGCCAGCACACCGTTACTGCCCAGTTTGAGGTCCTTGGTGTAATGCTCAAAGGCATCGGCGGGGGTAATCTGGTCGCCGTCGTAGACGGAGAGCTTCTGTTCATCCTTGGGTGTGGGGCGGAAGGCTTGGGATGAAGGCCGCCCATCCTGCACGAAACTGGGGTGAATCTGGCGCAGCAGAAGGGTGTGATCGTTCATGCCTCACCCCCTGTCCGTCCTGTGATCTCCGCTGCCAGCCATTGCCAGTCGGAGGGCTCATTCAGGTTGAGCGTCTTTTCCTGTTCCTGGTCATTGGCCATCTCCAGGGCATGCCACTGGCCCTGATGCTGATCGAGGTCGATTTCCAGGCTGATCTCCCAGCCATTCACCGACCATTCGGCCTGCACGCCGCCTTCTGCGGTCGGGTAGAGATAGGGCGGGGTCAGTTCATCCGGATAGTTGCGCTGGAACGCCTCTGCCAGCCAGTCCAGCCCTGCCTTGTCGGGCGCAAAGCCCTTTTTGCCGTCCAACCAGCCGTGTCGTAAAGACTTGAGCTCTTCCAGTCGGGCGGCAATGTCATTCACGTCCAGCAGGCTGAGGTGTTCAATGGTTTCCAAGCTTTGCAGCCGGTCGTAACGGTTGTAGCGGCCGATGCCTTGCAGGAGCACACGCGCACCCTGTTTGTAGCCGTTAAAGGCGTCCATCACGGTCGGCAAATGCTGGCCTGCAATGGGGGCGACCACCCGTGGCCCGTTGATGACCTGTAGCTCAAAGGTCATCTTGCCCTGGTCGGCTTCGGGGATACTGCCACGCAGGGTGACCTCTTCGGTGAGTTCCTGCACCTGGCTGGAGGCCAACACCAGTTTGCGGCGCGTGGCCTTGGTGAGCCGAGCCTTGCGGTCGATTGACTGGGGCGCTAATTCAATGGCTTCGCCATCGCGCAGGCTACGGCCGAAGCGGTCGAAATAGGCCAACAGCGAATCGGGCAGATGCTGGGTGATGGGCTCGTCGTGTTCGGCGGCATTAATCGCGTCGATCAGATGGGTGCGGGCCTGTTCGAAATAGGTCTGCGCCTGCGGTGGAAAGAGTTGCGTCTGTTCGACGACCAGGCTCAGGTGGGGTACGGCGCTGCCTTCGCCGACGCCCGACAGCTTGAGTGCGACACCATCGGTAAAGCCCTTGGGCGAACGCTTGCGCTCAGGGTGATCCTGCAGGTAGCACCATTTGGCAACCTCGATGATCATCTCCTCCAGCACAGCCAGATCTTTAAGCAACTCCAACGGGATGGCGTGTTCGGCAAAACGCGCACCGACCATGCGTGGGGTCAGAAAGTCGATGACTTGGCTCATGCGGTCACCTCCTTAAGCAGGTCGAGAATCTCCCCTTCCAGCTCCTTGATCTCGGCCTCGATCTCGGCCAGATCGCGCGGCGGTTCGTAGCGGTAGAAGTGGCGGTTCAAGGGAATTTCGTAACCGATCCTGGTCTTGCTGTGGTCGATCCAGGCGTCGGGGACGTGGGGCAGGACCTCGCGCCGGAAATACTCTTCGATGCTCTTTTTAAGCGGCACGGTCTCGGTGTCGCGCAGGTCGGAGTCGGGCTCCGGCTGGCCCTTCTTGTCTTTGCAGATCGCGGCGGTCTCGTCCCGCTCACCCAGGGCAGCGAGCACCGCCTTCAGCTCGGGAGCGGAGAGTTTGACGTTTCTTGCCCGGTCCACTTCGCGCAGGGCCAGCAGGAACATTTTACGATCCATGAACATCGTGTCGCCGTGCAGCTCAGCAAAAGCGGCGAGCAGGTTACGGATCTCCTGCTGCCGTGCCTTGCCTGCCTCAATCTCTTGCTGGCGGATGGTTTCGTTCTTCTTGCTGCTGGAGGCGAGATTCTTGAAGGCGGTCAGTTCCTCCAGCCGGGCGATGCGTTCCGCCGTGGCCTGGAAATTCAGGCGCAGGGGGCGCTCGACGGTGATCTTGTGATAACCGAAGTCGTCGTTGTCGAAGACTTTACTAACGACCAAATGTTTTTTCTTCTGTCCGTTCAATTCGTCGACTGTCGGCTCGTGCTCGTAGACGCCGAGAACCTTGCCATCTTTATCAAAGGCAACCCAACGGTTTTCACCATCGGTAAAATTCTCATAGATCCGGGTAATCTCAGCGATATGATTCGGGTCTTTGGCTTTGTCTTGCGGGTCTCCGATACGGCGGCGCTTGTTGCCAAGCGATTTTTCCATCTGCACCCAAAAGTTGCGGGCGTCGATGAGCTGCACCTTGCCTCTGCGTTCTTTTGCCTTGCGGTTGGTGATAATCCAGGTGTAGGTGGCGATGCCTGTGTTATAGAAGAGTTGCTCTGGCAGGGCGACAATGGCCTCCAGCCAGTCGTTTTCAATGATCCAGCGGCGAATCTCGCTCTCGCCGCTGCCTGCATCGCCGGTGAAGAGGGGCGAGCC
>NZ_JAJNQM010000087.1:0-12516 GCF_022227785.1 Ectothiorhodospira lacustris
ATCGGGCAGCGGGCTTTGGGCCAGAAGACCGGTGCCGGGGTCTATCGCCGTCAGGGCAAGCTGCTGCAGGTCTTTGATCCGTCCCGGGGAGGATACCGAGAGGCCCGCCAGGTAATGGACGAGGCAGTGCGGGAGATCCTGTCCCTGAAGGATCCGGGAGAACGGCTGGATGCCCTGCGGTCCAGTGAACATCCCCAGGCCCGTTTTCTGTGGTCCATCCAGCGGGATGTCTTCCACTACGCCGCCTGCTGGCTGGCGGAAATCGCCGACAGCGCCCGGGATGTGGATCTGGCCATGCGCTGGGGCTTCGGCTGGACAAGCGGGCCGTTCGAGACCTGGCAGGCGGCGGGCTGGGAGCGGGTGGCCGGGTGGATCCGGGAAGACATTCAGGCCGGTCGCAGCCTTACCGATACCCCGCTGCCCGCGTGGGTGGATGCGGTGACCGAGGTCCATCGGTCGGAAACCTCGTGGGACGCCCGCGGGGAGGATTTTGTCACCCGCTCGCCGTTGCCGGTGTACCGGCGCCAGCTGTTTCCGGACCGGGTGCTGGGAGAAATCCCGTCCCGGGCCCGTTACGTGACCCTGGATACGGGGGCCGTGCGTCTGTGGCATCTCCAGGAAGACGTGGGCATCCTCAGTTTCCTGACCCCGCAACATGCAGTGGGGGCCGCCGTGCTGGAGGGTGTGCTGCAGGCCGTGACCGAGGCGGAACAGCGCTATCAATCCCTGGTGCTGTGGCAGCCGACCGAACCCTTCTGCGTGGGGGCGGACCTCAAGCAGGTGCTGGCCGCCCTGGAACGCAAGGACTATGGCAGCCTGGAAGACATGCTGGCCCGCTTCCAGGAGGCCACGCAGCGTCTGCGCCATGCCAGCATCCCGGTGGTGGGGGCGGTGCGCGGTCTGGCCCTGGGGGGCGGCTGCGAATTCCTCATGCACTGCGACCATGTGGTGGCCGCCATGGAGAGTTATATCGGCCTGGTGGAGGCCGGGGTGGGCCTGATCCCGGGTGGTGGCGGCTGCAAGGAGCTGGCCCGGCGGGCGGCCCAGTCCAGCCCCGACGGGGACCTGTTCCCCTTCATCCGTAGCGCCTTCGAAACCGTGGCCCTGGCCAAGGTGTCCCGCAGTGCCCGGGAGGCCCGGCAGATGGGTCTGCTGCGTCCTTCGGACACGGTGGTGCTCAATCCCCACGAGCTCCTGCACGTGGCCCATGTGCAGGCCCGTGCCCTGGCGGAAAGCGGCTACCGGCCCCCCTTGCCGGTGCCTGTCCCGGTGATCGGCAAGGCCGGGCTGGCCAATCTGCAGGCCCAGCTGGTGAACATGCACGAGGGCGGCTTCATCTCCTCCCACGACCTGGCCATCGCCCGTCATGCCGCCGCCGCCCTGTGTGGCGGGGAAGTGGAAAGCGGCAGCAGCGTCAGCGAGGAATGGCTGTTGCAGCTGGAGCGCACCTCGTTCATGGCGCTGCTGCGCACCGATCAGACGCAGCAGCGGATCGCCCACATGCTCAAGACCGGCAAGCCCCTGCGCAACTGAGCCGAACCGATGACGGCAAGGAGTCATGCATCATGAGTGAAAACGCTGTGTACATTGTTTCCGCCCTGCGCACCCCGGTGGGCAAGGCACCCCGGGGGAGCCTGCGTCACACCCGCCCGGACGACCTGCTGGCCCACGTCATCCGCGGCGTGCTGGATGCCTGTCCCACCCTGGATCCAGCCTTGGTCGACGACGTGGTGGTGGGCTGTGCCATGCCGGAAGGCTCCCAGGGGCTCAACGTGGCCCGGGTCGGCGCCCTTCTGGCCGGGCTGCCGGACCGGGTGCCCGGCTATACCGTCAACCGTTTCTGTGCCTCCGGCCTGCAGGCGGTCGCCCTGGCGGCGGACCGCATCCGCCTGGGGGAGAGTGAGGTGATGATCGCCGCTGGCACCGAGTCCATGAGCCAGGTGCCCATGATGGGGCATCGTCCCCAGTTCAATCCTTCCCTGTTCCACGACGAGGGCCAGGTGGGCATTGCCTACGGCATGGGCCTGACCGCCGAGAAGGTGGCGGTCCGCTGGGGCGTGAGCCGGGAGGATCAGGATGCCTTCGCCCTGCAGAGCCACGCCCGCGCCGTTGCCGCAATGGATGCCGGGCACTTCCGACAGGAAATCCTGCCGGTCACGGTGCGTCATGCGGCGCCGGACCCCCAGGGGAACTGTATCGCCGTTCAGGAACGTCGGGTGGACACCGACGAGGGGCCGCGTCCCGACACCAGTGCCGAGGCCCTGGCCCGCCTCAAGCCGGTGTTTTCCGCCGGCGGCAGCGTCACCCCCGGCAACAGCTCCCAGATGAGCGACGGCGCCGGTGCCGTGTTGCTGGTGAGCGAGCGTCAGGTGAAGGCCCTGGGACTGGAACCGTTGTCCCGTTTCGCCGGTTACGCGGTGGCCGGGGTGCCGGCGGAGATCATGGGCATCGGTCCCGTGGAGGCGGTGCCCATGGCCCTGCGCCGCGCCGGTCTGGGCGTTCAGGATCTGGACTGGATCGAACTCAACGAGGCCTTCGCCGCCCAGAGCCTGGCGGTGATGCGGGAACTGGATCTGGACCCGGCCCGGGTCAATCCCCTGGGCGGCGCCATCGCCCTGGGTCATCCCCTGGGGGCCACCGGCGCCATTCGTACCGCCACCCTGACCCATGGCCTGCGCCGTACCGGCGGACGCTACGGCATGGTGACCATGTGCGTGGGCACCGGCATGGGGGCCGCCGGCATCTTCGAGCGCATGTAGGGGCGCCCGGACCTGGAAAACGCGGGTTGATGCGACCCTATATGAAACGATCGTTTGTATATGAGGGTGGGATGCCCTCGCCACCAAGAGGTGAACAAAAATGATGCTGGCAATTGCTATGGCCGTGGCCGTTCTGGGCGGGGTGTACCTGGCCTATCAGGGTGCGCCGCTGGTGATCTGGACCCTGGCGGTCTTTCTCTACGCGCTGGGACTGTGGGGCGGCGGCTTGCTGCCGGATGGGGGGATGCTCCTGACCCTGGCGGTGCTGACGCCCCTGGCCCTGGTACTGAATCTGCCGATGTTGCGCCGTCGCCTGCTGAGCCGGCGGCTGTTCACGGTGTTCAAGCGCAGCCTGCCGCCCATGAGCGCCACCGAACGGGAGGCCCTGGAGGCCGGTGATACCTGGTGGGAAGGGGAGCTGTTCAAGGGCAACCCGGACTGGCAGCGTCTGCGGTCCATCCCGGTGACCCGACTCACCGAGGAGGAACAGGCCTTTCTGGATCACCAGGTGGCTCACCTGTGCCGGATGCTGGACAACGATCGCATCGAACGGGAACAGGGCGACCTGCCCGCCGAGGTGTGGGAATACATCCGCAAGGAGCGCTTCTTCAGCCTGATCATT
This sequence comes from Ectothiorhodospira lacustris, assembly GCF_022227785.1. Classification (NCBI taxonomy): domain Bacteria; kingdom Pseudomonadati; phylum Pseudomonadota; class Gammaproteobacteria; order Chromatiales; family Ectothiorhodospiraceae; genus Ectothiorhodospira; species Ectothiorhodospira lacustris. The sequence continues at coordinate 3,382 of NZ_JAJNQM010000087.1, forward strand.
CCCAAGGCCTACGGTGGCCGGGAGTTTTCCAGCTACGCCCAGAGCTGCGTCGTCACCCGCATCGCCACCCGCAACATCTCCACGGCGGTGACGGTGATGGTCCCCAACTCCCTGGGACCGGGGGAACTGATCCTGCACTACGGCACCCAGGCCCAGAAGGATTACTGGTTGCCCCGGCTGGCGGATGGCCGGGAAATCCCCTGCTTTGCCCTCACCGGCCCCGACGTGGGCTCGGATGCCGCCTCCATGCCGGATTTCGGCGTGGTCTGCCGAGGCATGCACGAAGGCCGGGAAGTCCTGGGGGCGCGGGTCAGTTTCTCCAAGCGCTACATCACCCTGGCCCCGGTGGCCACGGTGGTGGGCCTGGCCTTCCGTCTTCATGACCCGGAGGGTCTGCTGGGCGCGCCCCGGGAATACGGCATCACCTGTGCCCTGGTGCCCGCCGCCCATCCGGGCATCCGCATCGGCGACCGCCATCTGCCCATGGGGCTGGCCTTCATGAACGGTCCGGTGGAAGGGCGGGACGTGTTCATCCCCCTGGAGTGGATCATCGGCGGCCCCGAGATGGCCGGCAAGGGCTGGCGCATGCTGATGGAATGCCTGTCGGTGGGCCGTGCCATCTCCCTGCCGGCCCTGGGCACCGCGGCCGGGCACATGAGTTTCCGCATGACCGGCGCCTATGCCCGCATCCGGCGCCAGTTCCGGCTGCCCATTGGACGCTTCGAAGGGGTGCAGGAGGCCATGGCCCGCATCGGGGGCTATGCCTACCGCATGGAGGCGGCCCGGCGGCTCACCGCCACCGCCGGCGATCTGGGCATCAAGCCCTCGGTCATCTCCGCCATTGCCAAGTACCACATGACGGAAATGATGCGCCGATCCATCAATGACGCCATGGACGTGCACGGCGGCCGGGGCATCATCTTCGGACCCCGCAACTACCTGGGTTACAGCTATCAGGCCATCCCCGTGGGGATTACGGTGGAGGGGGCCAACATCCTCACCCGCAACCTGATGATCTTCGGCCAGGGGGCGGTGCGGTGCCATCCCTTCGTGTTCCAGGAGATGGAAGCGGTGCGCAATGATGATCTGGCCGCCTTCGACCGCCTGTTGCTCGGCCATATGGGGTATTCCATCAACCGGGGGACGCGGGCCCTGGTGCTGGGCCTGACCGGTTCCCGCTGGGCGCAGACACCGGTCCGGTCCGGCCCCACCGCCGATTACTACCGGCAGCTGACCCGGATGAGTGCGGCCCTGGCCTTTGTTTCCGACGTGGCCATGGGGGTGCTGGGCGGGGAACTCAAGCGCAAGGAGCGTCTGTCCGCCCGTCTAGGGGATGTGCTCAGTCACCTCTATCTGGGGTCCGCCGTGCTCAAGTTCCACGAGGATGCCGGTCGCCCGGAGGCAGAGTTGCCGTTCGTGCGCTGGGCCCTGGATGACTCCCTCAACCAGATCGGTCTGGCCTTCGACGAGTTCTTCCGCAACTTCCCCAGCCCCCTGCTGGGTGCCGCGCTGCGGGCCCTGGTCTTCCCCCTGGGCCGTCCCTACCACCCGCCCCGGGACAAGGATGGCCAGTCCATCGCCCAGGCCATGATGCAGACCGGCGGGGTGCGCGACCGCCTCACCGGCATCGGCTTCTGGGCCGAGGATGATGGGGAGGATGCCGTCGGCCGCATGGAGGTGGCCCTGCGCATGCTGGAGCAGGTGGAGCCGCTGTATGACCGCTTCCAGAAGCTGGTGGCCCGGGGAGAGGTGGAAGGCCTGACCTTCGGTGAGCGTCTGGCCCAGGCTCGGGAGCGGGGGCTACTCGACGAAGAGGAAGCCGAACGGCTGCAGGTCTATGAAGACCTGCGCTACGAGTGCGTCCTGACCGATGCCCTGCCGCCGGAGGCCCTTGCCCCGATCGGCGCCAGGGCCTCATCCGGCCGGCGCCGGGAAAGGGCGGATTCCGCCGCCGTATAGGCCCGTGGCGGGTCTTGGGGGTTGCCGGGTCTTGGCCCGGCAACCCTGTTCATGCATATCCGGCACGCAGCGTCTTTGCGGCGGCCACCATCCGGGTCAGGGCCGGGATCACCTCGCCCCACTGGCGGGTCTTGAGGCCGCAATCCGGATTCACCCACAGGCGTTCGGCGGGAATCCGCGCCGCGGCCTTGGTCATCAGGTCGACCATGTGGGCTTCGGTCGGGATGTTGGGCGAGTGGATGTCATAGACGCCGGGTCCGATCTCGTTGGGGTACTTGAAACGGTCGAAGGCATCCAGCAGTTCCATGTCGGAGCGCGAGGTCTCGATGGTGATCACGTCGGCATCCATGGCGGCGATCGACTCGATGATGTCGTTGAACTCCGAGTAGCACATGTGGGTGTGGATCTGGGTCTCGTCGCCCACCCCGTTGGCGGTGATGCGGAAGGATTCCACCGCCCAGTCCAGATAGTCCTGCCACTGGGAACGACGCAGGGGAAGGCCCTCGCGCAGTGCCGCCTCGTCGATCTGGATGATGCCCACGCCGGCCTTTTCCAGGTCCAGCACCTCCTCGCGGATGGCCAGCGCCAGCTGCCGACAGGACACCGCGCGCGGCTGGTCGTCGCGCACAAAGGACCAGTTGAGGATGGTCACCGGGCCGGTGAGCATACCCTTCATGGGTTTTTCAGTGAGCGACTGGGCATGGCTGATCCAGTCCACGGTCATCGGCCGCGGGCGGCTGATGTCGCCGAACAGGATGGGTGGCTTGACGCAGCGGGAGCCGTAGGACTGCACCCAGCCGAACTGGCTGAAGGCGTAGCCGTCGAGCTGTTCACCGAAATACTCCACCATATCGTTGCGCTCGGCCTCGCCGTGCACCAGCACGTCCAGCCCAAGCGCCTCCTGCTCGCGCACACAGCCCGCGATCTCCCCGTGCATGATCTCCTGATAGGCTGCCGCGTCGATCTCACCCGCCTTGAAACGCCGCCGCGCCACCCGGATTTCGCTGGTCTGCGGGAACGAGCCGATGGTGGTGGTGGGGAACTTCGGCAGCTGGAGCCGCGCCGCCTGCCGGATAGCACGCTCGGCATAGGGGCTCAGGCGCCGGCCCATGCCGGCATCGATCCCGTCGATGGCCGCCTTCACGGTCGGATTGTTCACCCGGGGAGAGTGTCGGCGCGCCTCGATGGCGGCGCGGTTGGCAACCAGTTCGGCCCTGACCGCCTCGCGCCCCTGATTCAGCGCGGTCGCCAGGATGCGCAGTTCCTCCAGCTTCTGCCTGGCGAAGGCCAGCCAGGACTGGATCTCGCCATCCAGCTTGCGCTCGCTGTCCAGGTCCACCGGCACATGCAGCAGGGAGCAGGACGGCGCAATCCACAGGCGCTCGCCGAGCTGCGCGTGGATCGGCTCCAGCCAGTCCAGCACCCCGTTCAGATCGGTCTTCCAGATATTGCGCCCGTTGATGACACCCAGCGACAGCACCTTGCCGGAAGGCAACAGGTTCAGCAGCGGCGTGATGTCATCGCGGCCGTTGATGGCGTCGATGTGCAGGCCGGCCACGGGCAGGTTGGCGACCAGATAGCGCTGGTCCTGGAGTTCGCCGAAATAGGTCGCCAGCAGCAGCTTCACGGGCACGCTCTTGAGGGTGTGATAGGCGTCCTCGAAGGCATGGCGCCACGGCGCGTCCAGTTCCGTGACGAGGATGGGTTCGTCGATCTGCACCCACTCGACCCCATGGGCCGCCAGGGTGTTCAGCAGTTCTCCGTAGACCGGCAGCAGGCGATCGAGCAGGGCGAGGCGGTCGGCCCCATCCTTCGACTTGCCCAGCGCCAGATAGGTCACCGGACCGATGATGACCGGCTTGGCGCTCACGCCTTGTGCCCTGGCTTCCTCCAGCTGCGCCAGCAGACGGGAGGCATCAAGCCTGAAAGCCGTGTCGGCGGTGAATTCCGGCACGATGTAGTGATAATTGGTGTCGAGCCACTTGGTCATCTCGCCGGCGGCGACGCCTCCGCAACGGGCCCGGGCATCCGCTTCGGGCGCCGAGCGCCCGCGGGCGACACGGAAATAGTTGTCCAGCGCATCCCCTTCGAAGCCTTGTACGCGCTCGGGCAGGTTGCCCAGCGTAAAGCTCATGTCGAGCATCTGGTCATAGAAGGCGAAATCCCCCACCGGTACCCGATCCAGACCTGCCTGGTCCTCCCAGTGGCGCGCGCGCAGCTGGGCGCCCACCGCCTTGAGGGCATCCAGGGATGACTCACCCTTCCAGTAAGATTCCAGAGCGAACTTCAATTCCCGCCTGGCACCGATGCGGGGAAAGCCGAGGTTGTGCGTGATGGCCATGCCGATTGTCCTGAGTGGTGAATGGATGACACCATTCTGATCGGCCATTACCATGAATAAAAATGGTTTTATTTCATCAAAACATGTATGAAATTCATGTGAGGCGGATGCCATGACACACCTGGACCGTTCCCATCTGGCGATCATCCGTGCCGTGGATCAGCACGGCTCCCTGACCGCCGCCGCCGAGCACCTGCATCTCACCCAGTCGGCCCTGAGCCATGCGGTGCGCAAGCTGGAAGCGCAGCTCGGCGTGGCCATCTGGTACCGGGAGGGCCGAAGTCTGCGGCCGACCCAGGCGGGTGAATATCTGCTGGCGGTGGCCCATCGCCTGCTGCCCCAATTTGCCCACGCGGAAGCCCGTCTGCGGCAATTCGCCCAGGGGGAGCGCGGCGCCCTGCGCATCGGCATCGAATGCCATCCCTGCTATCAGTGGCTGCTGAAGGTGGTCGCCCCCTACCTTGACGCCTGGCCGGACGTGGACGTGGACGTGAAGCAGGAATTCCAGTTCGGCGGCATCGGCGCGTTGTTCGGCCACGAGATCGACCTGCTGGTCACGCCCGACCCCCTCTACACCCGAGGCCTGCGGTTCGAGCCGGTGTTCGACTATGAGCAGGTGCTCGTGGTCGGCAAGGGGCATCGCCTCTGCCATGTCCCCTTCGTGGAGCCGGCGCAGCTCGCGGAAGAGACGTTGATCACCTATCCGGTGGCCATCGACCGGCTCGACATCTACACCCGATTCCTCCTGCCGGCGGGCATCCGGCCCAAGCGTCACAAGCCCATCGAGACCACCGACATCATGCTGCAGATGGTGGCCGGCGGACGCGGCGTGGCGGCCCTGCCGCGCTGGCTGGTGGAGGAACATGCCCAGCGGCTTGACCTGACCTCGGTGCCGCTGGGGGCGCAGGGCATCGCCAAGCAGATCTTTCTTGGTATCCGGCAAGCCGATGCCGACATTGACTATCTGCGGGCCTTCATCGCGCTGGCGCGCACCCTCCGGGACCGCGCGGAACCGCCGACGGCATGATGCCCATGGCGGCCCGCATCCGCCCCTCCGGATCAGAAACGATGATTGAACGAAGCGGTGAGGATCTGCACCGAGCTTTCATAGCCACCGGGGATCTCGGGCAGGGTCGATTCCCCGTTGAGCACGATGTCCGCGTCCTGGAGGCGGATGTAGGCATACCCCAGATCCAGGCGGGTCCGGTCGGACGGCTGGAACGTAGCCCCCACGGTCATCCAGGTGCGGTCATCGTCGGGGATGCGCGGGGTGCGGCAGCAGGTGCTCACCGGGCTCTCGTCATGGGCGAGCCCGCCTCTCAGGGTCCAGCGTTCATTGACCCGATAGCTGACGCCCACGGCCAGGAACCAGGTGTCCTGCCAGCTGTATTCATCCACGCTCTCGGAAATGGCGCTGATGGGCAGGCCGGTGACCGGGTCCGTGGCCAGGGCGATGTCATCCGCAAACCGGATGCGCAGTTCGTCGAAGCGGCTCCAGCGGGTCCAGGTAGCGTCCGCCATCACCGACCAGCGAGGCCCGATGTCCTGATGCAGACCAAGGCCGACGGTCTCCGGCAGCTCCAGCTTGGCCGTGCCGCCCACCTTCTGGGGGGCGGCGGTGACCGGTCCCAGACCGGCCGGGGTGTAGCGGGCATGGCCCGACAGCTCATGACTCATGCGGGAACGGTAGGCCAGCCCCAGGCGCGTGCCCGCCACGGGTTCATAGAGCAGGCCCAGATTGAAGCCGTAGGTCCAGTCGTCCCCCTCTATCTCTATCTTGCCGTCGGTGTCCGGGGTGGTGCCCGCCCCCGGTACGGCACCGCTCAGGCTGGCATCCGCATACTGGGCCGATAGACCGATCCCCAGGGCCAGCCGGGGAGACACCCGCCAGGCCAGGGTGGGATTGATGTCCACGGTGATCAGGTCGGTATTGATGGCATCGTAACGACCCACCCAGCGGCGGACATAATCGGTCTCCAGACCATAGGGCACCGTCACGCCCAGCCCCAGGCGCAGCCCTTCCCCCAGATCCCGCGCCACGAAGGCCGCCGGCACAAAGGCCCCCTGATCGCTCTTGCTGCGATGGGCACCGGGGTAGGGCAGACCGGCCGCCGAGTTGTCCGAGGCATATTCGAACTGCGGCAGGATCAGGCTGCCCACCAAGGAGACCTCGGTGCCTGTGCCGTAGGCCAGGGCGGCGGGATTGAAAAAACTGTAACTGATGTCCTCCGCCCCCGCCGTGGCCCCCGCAAAGGCATTGCCCAGGGCGGCGGCGCTCTGCTCCTTGAGGGCGAAGGCGGCCGCCTGGGCGCCGCCGGACAGGGCACTCATCAGCAGGGCGCCGGGCAAGGCCGCCTGCCAGGCACGGCGGCGGGTGAAACGTCCATCACTGCTGTCATTGCGCATGATTGCGCCTCCTCAACCTTGGATCCATGGTGATTTATGCGTTCTTATTGATCGTTGGTTTGATCGCTTATGAGCTTATGCAGGCCTTGATTTTCTTTCAAGCGTTTGAAACACTCGGGGCATTGCCCACCCCCAGGAGTCCGAACGGATGAACCTGTACTTCCGGCTGCTTCTGCTGATGATCACCATGCGTTTCCGGCCCCGTCTGGGTCCCCTGGACGAGTCGGTGCTGCGGATGCGGGTATTGCCCAACGACCTGGATCTAAACCGCCACATGAACAACGCCCGGTTTCTGCTGCTGATGGACCTGGGGCGGGTGGACCTGATGTTCCGCGGCGGCATGGGCAGGCTGGTGGTGCAGGAGGGATGGATGCCGGTCATCGCCTCGTCCATGATGCGCTGGCGCCGCTCCCTCATGCCCTTCGAGCGCTTCGAACTGCGCACCCGGGTGCTCTACTGGGACGACAAGTGGTTCTACATGGAACAACGCTTCGTGCGGCAGGGGCGCACCGTGGCCATCGGTCTGGTGAAGGGACTGATCCGCTGCAAGGGCGGCCATGTGGCCCCGGAACGGGTCTTTACCAAATCCCTGGGCTTCACCCCGGAAACACCGCCCCGGCCCACCGCCATCGAAGACTGGCTGGCCATGGAGAGCCACCTGTCCGGCGTGGATTGAACGGCGCTGATTGCAGAATAAACCTGACCTGAAACAGGAAGTGCGTCACAAAATCGGCTAATCTCGACTCCAGGACCATGCATTGGAAAAGGTCATGGAGTACAGGGAACCCGTGCGGCCCGAATGGGGTAGGGTCGCGGCATCTCACCTTGATCAATCCCCGATCACATCTCTTATCGCGGACGCGAAGCCGCCGGCCTGTCGCCATCAGGGCGACGTTTTATTGTATCGCCCGGCGAACGTTGTATTTCATTCCGTGCATGTCAACTTATACAGAATCCGTATAGCACCGACTGCGTGGGTGCCTTCAATCATTGGCGGGGCTGAGTTGGACGTACCTTTTCGGGCTGGATGGCTTCCCGAATCAGTGGGTTGTGGGGGCGGGACGGAAGGTGGGTGTGTTGTTGGTTGGAGGTGAAGCTGGTTACTGGGGTGTGCTATGCGGAATCTGTCTTTCCTGAGAAATGCAGATTCTATCCATTAAAGCTGTTGGGCTTGAATTATGAGTGATGACACTTTCAGGTATGCGATGTATACCCTGCAAACTGGCCACCGTCCGTTGGCGGCCTTTGCGGAGGTATTCGACAGTCTCGTCAGTTCCATGGTGCCAAGACTTCGTGAAATCGAGAATGAGTCGGGAACCACTTCGCGTAGAAACCTAGAAATCGCCCTTTCCGACACGGCCATTCTCATGACCTATTCGCTGGTTGAGGGTTTCTTTTACGAAGAGTACAAGTTCTATTTCAACGAAGAGCCGAAACGTGGGAGAAAGCTTGAGGACAATGTTCGCGACATCCTCAAGCGCATAGGAATATCGAATAATGAACACATCGAAAGTGGAGTGTCACAGATATCAGGTTTGCGTGCCGCTCGACATGCTATCGCCCACCGAAATGGTGCGCTCAAAGAAACGGAAATATCAGAGCTTCAGGAGCACTTCGGCCCAGACGTGGAGACGTCACGAGGTTACCCGGTTGCAACTGTTCGCTTTGCGGTACAGATCATACAAGCGTCAGAACGACTCGTTACTTCATACAGCGAAGCAGCGTTTAACAGCGTGATTAGGGCCCAACAAACAGTTCCACCCGACGTCCCTGTCGACGCTTCGCGCCGCTAGGGACGCGAGTGAACTGAAGCGTTAAGCGCTGGGGTGAGTATGAGGCCAAAACTACGAGCGCTTGAAAAGAACATCCTGAAATATCGGGCTCTGCAGATGGTGCTTCTGCTTCACCAAGTGGAATCGTTGAAGTCCTTTGTCATTGGCTCAATCCAGAGTTCCGACTCACTTCCGACGAGACAGCGAAAGCCGAGGCTTCCGCCGGGAACAAAGAACATAGCTAAGAAGGCATGGAGGATTTTGGTGGAAGAGGGAGTGATTACCCAAGAAGAAAGCTCCGACATTCAGGGAATTATTGATATTCGCAATCAGATCGGACATTCAATACATGACCTGGTAAATGACATTTCTGCGCCGTGGTACAAGCGTTCAGCAGACCCAGTGTACGACTACTTTGCGCTCGAAAGGTTTGAGGCATACCGTGAAAAAATATCAGAGGAAATGGGCAAGAAATTTGTTCTCCTAATAGGGTTCAGAGAACTTTCTTTTGACGAGGCTGAGAAGACTTATAAAGAGGAACTGACTAGGCTACACAAACGTATTTCCCGTCAATACGCGGACAGGAAACGTGAGCTCGCTTAATCGGATAGCCGGGGGTTTTTCTCCCCCGGCCTCCACAACACCCCGCATGCGGGT
>NZ_JAJNQM010000088.1:0-12327 GCF_022227785.1 Ectothiorhodospira lacustris
ATTCCGTATTCCTGCCCCAACAGCAGATTAGACAGAATCGGCATTTCCCAGGAAAGACAGATTCCGTATAGCACATCCCCTCCCCCCCAGGAACAAAGCACGCATTTTCTGGCACCGCTTCGGTAAATAACTGATTCAAAATTAAATCAAATCCGAACCAGTACCCTGACACCAGATCAGGCTGATTCCATGCTCCCAGACGGCCAGTGCTATACAGACTCCGTATAAGCCAACTTACACAGAATGGAACACGACTTTCGAAGGGCAATACTGGCGAGTTTCGGTCAAGCGCGAAGAGGAGGTGCGGCGCATGCTTGGCGAACTTGGGGGCGTTGCATAGATGATCGCCGCTCTGCTCTATGGGAGCGGCATGAGGCTGGTGGAATGCCCACACCCCCGCGTGTCGGATGAGGAATCCGGCCGGAGATTGTGTGTGGTGCGATGCAGCGGCCCTACCCCATTCAGGCCGCACAGGTTCCCTGTACTCCATGACCTTTCCAATGCATGGTCCTGGAGTCAAGATTATCTCATTTTGTGACGCACTTCATGTTTCAGGTCAGGTTTTCCGTGCTGATCGCCAGGGTCCCCACCGTCAGGCGGTGTGTCATCACCGACCTGCACACCGGTAACGTTGATCTGCTTGGGCGCGATGCCGAGGCAACTGTAATGCGTAAGCGGTATCTGCGCCCATCGTGTGATTTGTGACCCATTTCCTGTTTCAGCTCCAACTTGCCGTCCGGTTCGGCAGGGATGCCGGCCGTTTCCCGATTTTGCGTTTTTTGGGCGCCCCACTCCCCCGTTTTCTTGTATCGTGTGGCCTTTCTTCCCATCGACCAGAGATCCAGATAACCCCATGACGAACAAGAAGAAGATCACCATCATCGGTGCCGGCTTTTCCGGCATGGCGGCGGCGGCCACCCTGGCCCGGGAAGGGATGGACGTGACCGTGATCGAACGCCATGACATCCCCGGCGGACGGGGGCGGCAGTTCTCGGCGCAAGGGTTCACCTTCGACATGGGACCCAGCTGGTACTGGATGCCCGATGTGATCGATGACTTCTTCGCCCGCTTCGACCGTCGGGTATCGGACTATTTCGAGCTCAAACGGCTGGACCCGTCCTATCGGATCTATTTCGGCAAGGAGGATTACGTGGAGATCCCCGCCAGCATGGAAGAAGCAGAAGCCCTGTTCGAGAGCATCGAACCCGGCGCCGGGGCGCAGCTGCGGGCCTTCATGAAGGAGGCCGAGGTGAAGTACACCGTGGGCATCGGCGAGTTCGCCAACAAGCCCTGTCTGTCCATCATGGAGTTCGCCCAGCTGCGGCTGCTCAAGTATCTGTTTTCCATGCACCTGCTGCGCTCCTTCCGCAGCCACATCAGCCGCTACTTCAAGAGCCCCCGCATCCAGCGCATGCTGGAGTTCCCCATCCTGTTCCTGGGGGGGACGGGCCGCACCACCCCGGCCCTGTACAGCATGATGAACTACGGTGATATCAAGCTGGGCACCTGGTATCCCATGGGGGGCATGCACCAGCTGGCCCGGGCCATGCACCGGCTGGCGGAGGAACAGGGGGTGACGTTCCACTTCAGTACCGAGGCCACCCGCATCGACACCCGGGACGGCAAGGCGGTGGCGGTGGAGACGAACCAGGGGCGGTTCGAGGCGGATTTCGTCATCGCCTCCGGCGACTATCACCACATGGAACAGGTCCTGCTGCCCCGGGAGGCCCGCACCTACGACCAGGCCTACTGGGACAAGCGAGTCATGTCCCCCTCATCCCTGATCTTCTACATGGGGGTGAACAGGAAGCTGGAGGGACTGTTGCACCACACCTTGCTGTTCGATGCGGATTTTGAGGCCCATGCGGCGCAAATCTATGAAGATCCTCAGTGGCCCACGGAACCCTCCCTGTACATCAATGTCACTTCCCAGACCGACCCTTCCGTGGCACCGGAAGGCCAGGAAAACCTCATGGTCCTGATCCCGGTGGCCCCGGGGCTGGAGGATACCCCGGCCGTGCGCGATCGGTACTACACCCTCGTCATGGACCGTATAGAGGCCATCACCGGCCAGTCCATCCGCGAGCATGTGGTGTATTGCCGCAGTTATGCCCACAATGACTTCACCGAGGATTATCATGCCTTCAAGGGGAACGCCTACGGCCTGGCCAATACCCTGATGCAGACCGCCTTCCTCAAGCCCCGCATGCAGAGCCGCAAGCTGGACAATCTGTACTTTGCCGGCCAGCTCACCGTGCCGGGACCGGGGGTGCCCCCCACCATTCTGTCCGGGACCATCGCCGCCGGCGAGATCCTGGGCCGTTGCCGGAGCCAGTCATGACCGAGATCGACCACCGACAGACCCGTCGTGACTACAGCCGGGGCAGCCTGCGCCGGGCGGACCTGGCCGCCGATCCGTTCGCGCAACTGGGCCGCTGGCTGGCGGATGCGGCGGACCAGCCCGATGCCACCGCCATGGCCCTGGCCACGGTGAATGACCACGGCCAGCCTTCGCAACGCATGGTCCTGCTCAAGCATCTGGATACCCGAGGGCTGTGCTGGTATTCCGATACCCGCAGTCAGAAGGGGCGGGAGCTGGCCCACAATCCCCGCGGCTGTCTGCTGTTCTACTGGGCGCCGCTGGAGAGGCAGATCCGGGTGGAGGGGATCGTGGAGCGGTTGCCCGTGGCGGAGGCGGAGGACTATTTCCATAGCCGTCCGCTGGGTAGCCGGCTGGCGGCGGCGGCCTCGCACCAGAGTGCCCCCATCACCAACCGGGATGAACTGGAGGCCCGGCTCAAGGCGGTGCAGGAACGCCATCCGGACGGGGACGTGCCCAGGCCGGAGAGCTGGATCGGTTTCCGGCTGGTGCCGGAGGCCTTCGAGTTCTGGCAGGGCCGGGATAACCGGCTCCATGACCGGTTCCGCTACCACCGGGATGAGGCGGGCTGGGGGCTGACCCGGCTGATGCCGTAAGCCTCAGTCGGCCAGCACCAGCCGGGTGCCGAAGGGGGGCTCGGCGTCCTGAAAGGCCGCCGAGACCACCCACAACACGGGCCAGCCGGGCCGAAACTCGGCCGGCCCCTGCAGGTCCGTGAGCACCACGCCCATGTCCGGTCGATAGCGGTCCGCAGCCTGCAGCAAGGGGGTGAAGTCCGTGCCCCCGCCCCCTTCGAAGACGATGTCCCGCAGGTTGGATACCCCCGGCTCCAGCTCTTCCACCGCCCGCACCCGGGTATCGCCGATGACCACCACCAGGCGGGATTCCGTGCGCCGGGTGATGGCCTCGATCTCGGTGGCGAAACGGCCCAGCAAGGCCTCGTCGATGGAGCCGGACACGTCCACCACCAGCACCAGACGGGGCACCGAGGCGGCGGTGACCATGCCCGGTTCCCAGGGCATGCGTCGCCCTCCCGGTGCCCGCCCTCGATTGGCCAAGTAGGACCGGGAGGGCCGGGACCAGGACACTTCCGGTCGGCGGGCCAGTCCCCGGCTGACCCGGGTGCGCAGCACCTGTTCCCAGGGCACCTTCACCCGGGGCAGATCGGCGATGAGGCCCCGCAGCATGGAAAAGTCCCCGTCCCCGGCGTGGGCCCGGGTGATGCGCTGCGCCCATTCCCGGCTCTGCTCTGCCACAGTTTCCGGTTTGAGGGCATCCTCATCGGAGGGCAGCAGGTCCCTGAGGATATCCGCCCCCAGCTGACGGGCACGGGCCGCCCGGGGGCCGTCTTCCATGGCCTGGGCCTGACCGCCCTGCCCTTCCCGGGCAGGGCCCGAGCCGCCGTCACCCTCCCGGGATGACTGACTGGATTGCCGGGAAGACGAATCACTACTGGGCCGGCGGTCGTCGATCTGGCGATAGAGGCGTTCCACGTCCCATTCCAGCAAGGATTTTTCCTCGCTTTGCTGGATCTGCAGCACGTCGTCCAGCAGGCTGGACAGGGTGACGGAGCCCTTGGGCAGCGCCATCCAGGTGAGGTGCCCAAGGCTGCTGTTGACGATGGCGTCGGCGCAGATGTTGAAGAGGGCCGGATCCACGCTGCCCCTCAGACGGGCGATGGCCTGCATACGCTGGGGGTGGCGCAGGGCCACGTGCAGCACCTGGTGGGCCACCAGGCCCACCTGCTGGGGATGAGGCAGTCGTTCGAAGGCGGGGCCGTAGAAGATGGTGTGGCCGTCGTTGGCGACGGTCAGGGCCTCCCGCCCGTCCGGCAGGTCACGGTGCTGCACCCACAGGGCCAGGCCGCCCGTGGACGGGGCGAATTCCACCAGGGTCTGGATGGCGCGGGTGCCCCGGTGGGTGGGGCCGGTGGTGAAGGTGGGGGTGTTCATTCCCCACGCTGTTCCATGTAGCGCCCGTAGACCGGGCTGCCCAGCACGGCATTCTCCAGCCCCAGGGACAGGGCCCGGTGCATGAGCAGTTCCATGGTGAGGGTCTGGGCTTCGCGGATGGGCAGGGGCACGTCGCCGCGGATGTCCGGATACTGCTCCACGATCTCCAGGGCCCGGGCCATGCCGTGCTCCCCGGTCACCGCCGCCAAAAGGCCATAGATCATGCCGTACAGGCCGTCCAGGGTGCGGGGCAGCAGGGCCGCCGTCTCCTTGCCGGGGGCGGCTTCGAGCAGACGGGTGACGTCCACCCCGGCCTGGATCTCCCGCAACACACCGAAGAATTCCGCCGCGTTGGCGGCGCCGATGCGCCCCTGAACGAACAGGCGCTTGGCACTGTCGGACATGCCCGACTTGAGCACGTTGGAGATATCCTCCCAGCCCCGAGGGCTGGCGCCGATCAGGTAGTCGTTGGCCAGCTGGGTCTGGGTGTCGTCCAATTTGTCGGCACGCACCTTGAGGTAGGCCATGACCTCGGGGGCGAATCCCCGCGCCAGGGCATGTTCCAGAAAGGCGTCGATCACCGTCTGCACGTTGAAATGGAACATGCGGTCCGCCAGGGCCGTGCCCATGTCGTGGCTCACGGCGCCGTGGAAACGGGCATTGCCGGCCGCCACCACCATCCAGCCTTCGGGAAGGTGGTAGTGGCCGACGCGGCGGTCCAGGATCAGGGAATAAGCGGAGATCTGCAGGCGCTGGTCCGCGGCAGTCAGTTCGTCCAGGAACAGGATTCCTTCCGGGGTGTCGGCCTCGGGCAGGAATTCCGGTGGGAACCAGACGGTGCGGGACTGCTGTTCATCGGCGTAGATGGCGCCGCGAATGTCCACCGGTTCGATGGTGGTCAGACGCAGGTCCACCAAGGGAACGTCGTAGTGCCTCGCCAGCTGAGCGACGATGGAGGATTTCCCCACCCCCCGGGTCCCCCACAGCATGGAGGCCCGGCGCCGTAGCACTGGATCGGCATATTGCTCGATCAGGGCCTGCTTGGCGGCGGCAATGGATACTGCGGGGATGTTCATGGGGTTGCCTTGCATGCTTTAAATCCATCCTCTTGGTTCAAGAATCGGTGTCACGGACCCAGGCCGACAGATCCAGGGGTTTGGGCAGAGGTGGGATCTCCAGCACTGGAACTTCCCGCGACCAGCTCCAGAAGACCGCCAGCAACAGAACCGGCGGGATGCCGGTGGTCCACAGGGGCAAGGGCTCTTCGCGACCCAGGCCCAGCAGGTAAAGCACCGGTACCAGAGCCAGGATGCCCAACACCCCCTGGACCGGGAGGCTGCGGCGAAAGACCACCTGCCAGCGCCGACGCAGGAAGTGAGCATGAAAGTCCTCAGGGGGGTGGGAGAAGACCGCCACCAGATGGGAAATGGTCCGGGCAAACTTGCTTTCGGCATCCTCAGAACGCTCCGGCTCTCGATGGGCCAGTTTGATCGTGGACTTCCATCCGCTGTCCGTCGCCTGCAAGGCCCGCCAGGCGCGGCCGCGCACGGCCAACAGGTCGGCGGGCAAAGCCACCTCCCCTGCAGACGGCTTTTCCAGCACCAGCTTGGCCGGCAGACCTTCCACCTGGCGGGCGTCCAGACACAGGCGGCGACCGGCCACCACGGCCTCGCCGCCCGCAAACCGCATGGGCCAGATCTCACCGCCCTGCAGCCGACGCCGAACCACCCGGCGGACGCGATAGTCCAGAGCCGCCAGTACCCCGTCCACCCGCATGAACTGCTGCGCCGGCGCCACCTTGGTGAGTTGCCGGTAGACCCCTTCCACCGTAGGTCCTTCCACCTCAAGCCTGGCCTTGAGTCCCGAGGGATGGGCCAGGGTACGGACCAGGCGGAACTGGTCGGCCTTCGGGTTTTCCAGGGTGAGGGTTTCCGTCAGGGTCAGGCCGGCCAGACCCACCGACTCATGCTCGACGGGCTGAAAGACCAGGGTTCGTGCCTGCCGGTCCGTGGCCGCCAGGTCCACCCGGCGGCCGTCCCGTGAAAAGGGCGCCACCAGTTTGAGGATTTCGTGATGGGTCAGCGGGATCACCGTCCCTCCTGGGGTCTTTTCCGGGTTTTGCTCCGGTGGTGGATTGACGCCCATCATCCAGCGCACCGTGGCGCCGAGGGGCATGGCTTTTCTGACTGCCATAATATGAAATGTTTCCCCATGAATTTGCCGAAGGGCGAGATGAGAAGGCCCCAGCCTGCACCGTCACTCCCGGTCGCCCTTGCCGTCACTCCCGATCGCCCTTGCCGTCACTCCCGCGAAAGCGGGAGCCCAGGGGATCCTGCACGTCAATGGATTCCCGCTTGCGCGGGAATGACGTATTCAGAATACCCCTTGAAGCCCCCCCCTCCTTGCCGTCACTCCCGATCGCCCTTGCCGTCACTCCCGCGAAAGCGGGAGCCCAGGGGGTCCTGCACGTCAATGGATTCCCGCTTGCACGGGAATGGCTTATTCAGAATATCTCCAATCTCATTCAAAAGCCTAAAGTCATTCAAGAGACTGCCGATACAAGCAGCATACCCATCATTCCCGGAGTTCACCGTGGTCAAGATCAACACACCCGTCACGGTCCTTCCCAGCACCCCCGACTTCAAGACCAGAAACCAGGGGATGTCCCAAGCTGGTGGCCGTACCGACAACGACAGCACTCGCGCGCTCTCGAACCTCCAGAACCGCATCCTGGAGGCCCTGGCCAAGCATACGCCCGGTCTGAACGCCGCCGGTTTCAAGCAGCTAAAGGCAGAGGATTACACCCCGGAAAAGGTCTCGGACCGGATCATCCAGTTCGTGGAAATGGGCCTGGCCAATGCACGCGCCCGCGGGGCTTCCGAAGAACAGCTGCAGTCCATGTACGACAGCGCCATGAAAGGTGTGGAACGGGGTTTCAAGGAAGCTCGCGAGATCCTGGAAGGCCTCAACCTGCTCAATGGCCGTATCGCCGAACAGGTGGATGAGACGGAGCGGCTCACCTTAGAAGGTCTGACGGCCCTGGCACCCAATGGTCAGGGACAGTCCCTGTCGTCCCTGACCAATCTGTCGGTGATGCAGCGTTACAGCCGCGCCGAGAGCCTGGAACTAACCCTGACCACCCGCGAAGGCGACAAGGTGACCGTCCAGTTCCAGAGTGCCACGGACATCCAGGCACGCGGCGGGATGAGCCGCGACGGTGACCAGTCCATGCAGTGGCTGGATGTGAGCCGAGCCGAGCAGAGCGGCTACCGGTTCTCGGTTCAAGGTGATCTCAATGCCCAGGAGCTGGAGGCCATCGAGAACCTGGTGCGGGACGTGAGTGGCCTGGCCAATGAGTTCTTCAACGGAGATGTGCAAAAAGCCTTCGAGATGGTCCCTGATCTGCGCTTTGACAGCAGCCAATTGGCTTCCATGGATCTGAGCATGACCCGGGTGGAGCAGTATTCCGCCACGGCGCGATATCAGCAGACCCAGCAGATCGAGGAAGGCGAGCGTGCCCGGCCCGGCCTGCGTCTTGGACAGCTCATGCGGGAGATGCAGGAGCAGTTCAACCGTTCCGTGCTGGCGTTCCTGGATCGTCCGCAGGAAGAGGCGGGGCGGATCATGTCCGCGCTGGTGCAGCAGGATGTGCGGTTCCTTGAGGCCGGTGAGTCGCAGCAGGCCCGTTTCAGAGAGAATCTGGAGCGTCTGCTGGGCGCCCTACCCCGGCAGGAAGTTGATGGAGACGTTTGATTACCAAACCGGCAATTAAACAAGCATGATCATTTTCAACTTTAAACGATTGAAATCAATAGCTTGAGATTTTAAGTCAAAGACTTTTGATTGCCGGGTTAATAGTATGTCATTCCCGCGTAGGCGGGAATCCAGTGTGTGCAAAAACCCCTGGGCTCCCGCTTTCGCGGGAGTGACCGATCTCGGCACGGGCGCATATTGAGGCCGAGGCCTGGGCTCCCGCCTTCGCGGGAGTGACGGCAAGGGAAGCGGGAGTGACGGCAAGAGAAGCGGGAGTGAGGGGAAGGGGAAGCGGGAGTGAAGGCGGCAACTTGGGAGTGGCGCCAGAGGCCGCCGGGGACTTCATGGCCGCCGGCTGCGCCCCAGGCCGGACAGCGGATCCACGTCCCGCCACCCCATGAACAGCAGGGTGAACAGTCCGCCATGGAAGAACAGCGACGCCGCCCCCAGATGCGACAACTGCCAGACCATGGCCGTGGCCCCGGCCATGGCCGTCACCGCCAGGGTGTAACCCAGTAGGTAGCGGCGGTCCACGGGTCTCAAAAGACGCCAGCTCACGAGTGTCAGCGCGCCCAGGGTCAGCGCCGTTTTAAGGCCGGCAAATCCGCTCAGCAGGGCGGCCGTGTCGGCTTCGACGGCCTGCGACGCAGCCGGATCACGCAATGCCAGCACCAGCAGCACGGCCAGCAGGGCTCCGCCCCAAGGCAGCACCATGCGCCCATGGAGGGCTGCCTTGGGGTGTTCGGCGATGATGGATTTCATGGCCCTTCCTCATCAGCAAATGATGAGATTGGACCGCGGACACCGGGGAAAGTGGCATTTCCGGTCCGGGGGGCATCAGTAATCGTTTTATCTAACCCGACACTGGATTGGATGAGGCTTCGGTCACCCCATCGCGGCACTGAAGTGTACCGTCAGTGACCGCCGTCCCTGTCCTGGCCCGGCAGCGGCCGGCGGTGCAGGTCCTCGTAGTGACGGCCGGCGCAGTAGTCGATCTTCCAAAAATACAGCAGGTTGATCAGGCGTCGCAGCAGGCACCAGCGTCTGTCGCCTTCGGTACAGAGGCGATAGGCCTTGCCCGGTAGGGATTCCGGCAGGTCCTGGTGTGATGGGTCAACCTTCGGGGATTCCGTCATGGCTCGGGATCGTCCTGATGGACAAAGCGGTCAGGAGAGCAGGCTACTGCGTGGCTTTTTCAGGGTCAAGCAGCCGCTCCTGTACAGGAAATTGCCCCTGCACAGGAGCGACCCCTCCGGTCAGAGGCCCAGGCGCTCCGCAACAAAGTCTGCGTCCTTGTCACCGCGGCCGGACAGATTGATGAGGAAGCGGGTGCCGGGCTCGGCTTCCCGGGCGGCCTTCATCACCCAGGCCACCGCATGGGCGGATTCCAGAGCGGGAATGATCCCTTCCAGACGGGACAAGCTCATGAAAGCATCCAGACAGGCGTCGTCGTCCTGGGCATGGTACTCGGCGCGGCCGATATCCTTGAGATAGCTGTGCTCGGGACCGACAGAGGGGTAATCCAGGCCGGAGGCAATGGAATACACCGGCTGCGGCTCACCGGCCTCATCCTGCAGCATGTAGGAGTGGAAGCCATGCATGGTGCCCGGTGTGCCGTAGGTCAGGGTGGCGGCATGGTCGCCCAGTCCCAGACCGCGTCCACACGGCTCCACGCCCACCAGACGCACGGCCAGATCTTTCATGAAACCGGAGAACAGACCCATGGCGTTGGAACCCCCGCCCACGCAGGCCACCACATAGTCCGGCAGCTTGCCTTTGAGTGTCAGGAACTGTTCCCGGGCCTCGCGGCCGATGATGGACTGGAAGTCCCGCACCATCATGGGGAAGGGATGCGGACCCACCACGGAACCGATGGCGTAGAAGAAGTTCTCCGGGTCCTTCATGTATTCCTCGAAGGCGCTGTCCACGGCATCCTTGAGGGTGCGGGTGCCGGTCTCGACGCTGACCAGCTTGGCACCCAGGATCTTCATCTTGGTGACGTTGGGATGTTCCTTCTCGATGTCCACGGCCCCCATGTGGATCTCGCAGGGCAGCCCTACCAGGGCACAGGCGGTGGCCATGGCCACGCCGTGCTGGCCGGCACCGGTCTCGGCGAGGACCTTGGTCTTGCCCATGTGTTTGGCCAGCAGGGCCTCTCCCAGGGCATGGTTGATCTTGTGGGCACCAGTGTGGTTGAGATCTTCGCGCTTGAGGTAGATCTCGGCCTGGCCACCGCAATGGGCGCTCAGACGCTTGGCATGGTAGATGGGGCTGGGGCGACCGACATAGTAGGTGTAGAGCTCCGCCAACTCGTTCTGATAGGCCTCGGTCTGACGAATATCCAGGAAGGCCTGACAGATGTCATCCATGATGGCCTTGAGATGAGGAGGCACCGCTTGGCCACCGTAAGGACCAAAACAGCCATTAACATCGGGGGTGGACTGTTCAAGCAGGACTTTCAGGTCGGTTGCCGGGGCTTTGTTCATGGATCTCGACTCTCGTTTCAAAATCAGCGGTGGACTCAAACATCGATCAGGCTGTCAATAACCCGTAATGCTAACCGCCCTGCCCCAACCTGAACAGTGCCCGCGGCAATACCGGGTTTTAGCCCCATTACCTTGCTAATAAACAGGCATTTACTTATGGCAAATTCAAAACATGCTATGCTGCGCCGCTACATGACCGTCTGAATGAGCCTGCGCCATGCCGCAACATCGCCCATTGCTCGAAGATGACGTTCAGGACAAGGTCCTGGACGCGGCCCAGGAACAGGCCTGGCAGCACCTGCAGCGTATCCGTGATGACCTGCTCGCCGCCCCGCCCCGCCCCGCCCGCAGCCATGCCTTCACCCGCTGGCTCCGCCGCGCACCAACACCTGCCGAACCCGTCCGCGGCCTCTACCTCTGGGGCGACGTGGGTCGCGGCAAGACCTTTCTGGTGGACCGGTTCTTCGAGGCACTGCCCCTGGAAGACAAGCTGCGGCTGCATTTTCACCGCTTCATGCAGAGGGTCCATGCCGAACTCAAGACCCTCAAGGACCAGCCCGACCCCATCCGCATCGTCAGCCACCGGATGGCCACGGCGCGGGTGCTGTGCCTGGACGAGTTCTTCGTCTCCGACATCACCGATGCCGTGCTCCTGCACCGCCTGCTGGCGGGCCTGATGGAAAACGGGGTGACCCTGATCACCACCTCCAACATCCCGCCCCGGGCGCTGTACAAGGACGGCCTGCAGCGGGAACTGTTCCTGCCCGCCATCGACATCCTGCAACGTCATCTGGAGGTGGTACATCTGGATGGGGCCGTGGACTATCGGCTGCGCGCCCTGGAACAGGCGGAAATCTACCATGCCCCGCTGGATGACGAAGCCGGGGTCCGTCTCAACGAGGCCTTTCAGTCCCTGGCGCCGGAGCCCGGTACCCAAGGCGGTGCTCTGGCGGTGGAAGGACGACGGATCCCGGTGCAAAGACTGGCCGACGGGGTGGTCTGGTTCCACTTCAAGGATATCTGCGACGGCCCCCGCAGCCAGCTGGATTATGTGGAAATCGCCCGGGAATTCCATACCGTGCTGATCTCCGGGCTGCCGGTCATGGATGCGGCCATGGAAAATGCGGCACGGCGGTTCCTGGCCCTGGTGGACGAATTCTACGACCGCAAGGTCAAGCTGATCATCTCGGCCGAGGCCCGTCCCGAGCAGATCTACCAGGGACAGCGACTGCGGTTCGAATACCAGCGCTGTGTCAGCCGCCTGCTGGAGATGCAGTCACGGGCGTACCTGGCCAGTCCCCACCTACCCTGACGGGTGTCATTTGATCCCGGCGGGACAATAATTTAATGTCGCCGTATTATCCGGACTGAACGCAGGGATTCCCGCCGGTCCCGGGCGTGAATCCCTGACCATGGAATAACCGATCGACCGTCCAGCCGGGACTCATCCACAGCGGCCAAGGCGTTTCACCATGCTGATCAAGCACCCCGACGACCATTCCCATCATGCAGAAGCACTCCACGAACTGATGGAGTCCTATCCCGGGCAGTCGGCCGAGATTCATCGGGAGTTGCTGCGGCTGCAGTTGCGCGAATCCATCCACATGTTCGCGGAACTGCTGGAAATGCAGATGGATCCCCTCGACGAGACTGTGGTGCTCCTGCATGACCTGCGCCTTGAGCACGAAGGCCGTGTCGTGGAGATCGATCACCTGCTCATCAACCGCAACCTGCAGATCACCTTGGTGGACTCCGT
>NZ_JAJNQM010000089.1:0-11996 GCF_022227785.1 Ectothiorhodospira lacustris
CCGATGATGAAATCGAGGGAGAGACCTTTGAGACGGTTGGTTCTTTGGTGAACTTTGTCGAGGCAAAACTCGCGGATTCCGCTTGATGTGAGGGTGTTGGCCATGCAGCGGGAGGCCTTTTTTCTGGGGCACGGTACCGGACGGCGCTTTTGTCTGGTGACCCGACCCGAGGGGGGTCCTGTTGGCGGGATCATTCATGTCCCGGCCTTTGCCGAGGAACTGAATACATCCCGCCGCATGATCGGTCTGGCGGCACGGTCCTTTGCCCGGGCAGGTTGGGTGGTCCTGCAGATGGATCTCCATGGCTGCGGCGACAGTGCCGGAGACTTCGGGGAGGCGCACTGGGATTCCTGGCTTGAGGATCTGGACAGGGCCTGGGCGTGGATGGACGCGGACTGTGCCGGTCCCCGGGTGTTGTGGTCCTTGCGGGCGGGCGCATTGCTGGTGGCGGACTGGTTGAAGGGCACCGAGAGATCGGTGCCTTTGCTTTTCTGGCAACCGGTGACGCAGGGGCGGCGGCAGTTGAACGAGTTCTTGCGGCTCAGGGCCATGGCCGGGATGCTGGAGGGCGGAGAGGCCTCGGGAGTGGTTGAGTCGCTCAGGCTGGCGCTGGAAGCTGGTGAGGGGGTGGAAGTGGCGGGATATTCCCTTGGGCCGGCGCTGGCGGCGGGGCTGTCGGCTGCCGAGCTGGTGCTACCGGAGGGGTTTCAGGCCCCGGTGGGGTTGTTGGAGGTGGCCGCCGGCGGCGTGCCGGGGCGAGGTGTCCAGCGTCTGGCGCAGGCATGGCGGGCGCTGGAGGTGCCGGTATGGGTGTCGGCGGTGGATGGTCCTCGGTTCTGGCAGTCACGGGAGATCATGGTGGCACCCGCCTTGTGTGATGGGTCTCTGAATTTTCTGAAGTCGCTGGAGGCAGTCCGGTGAGTGCGTTTACCGAGCGGGCGCTGTGTTTTCCCTGCGGTGATGATGAGTTGCTGGGGGTGGCGGCGGTGCCGGATGGGCCGGTCGGCGATGTGGGGGTGATCGTGGTGGTGGGTGGCCCCCAGTATCGGGTGGGGAGTCATCGCCAGTTTCTATTGTTGTCCCGGTATCTGGCCGGTGCCGGGTTTGCCTGTCTGCGCTTTGATTTTCGTGGCTGTGGGGATGCCTCGGGCGAATCGCGCGGGTTTGAGTCGGTGGACGACGATATCCGGGCCGCGGTGGATGCCTTGCTGAAGGCGGTGCCGCGGGTACGGCAGGTGGTGCTCTGGGGGTTGTGTGATGGTGCCTGGGCAGCAGGTGTCTATGCCCCCAAGGATGCCCGGGTAGCCGGGCTGGTGTTGCTGAATCCCTGGCTGGGTGAGGTGGGGGAGGATGCCGGGGTGGTGTTGAAGCACTATTATCTGAGGCGTTTTCTTGATCGGGGGTTCTGGCGCAAGGTGTGGCGTGGGCGGGTGTCCTGGCACCGATCCGGTGGTGAGTTGCTGGGCCTGTGTCAGCGTGTGTTCAGACGCGGTGATGGGGTAGAAACCGGTGCTTCCCTGTCCGGGCAACTGCGGGACGCCGTGTTGCGGTCGAAGCGGCCGGTACTGTGGTTGCTCAGTGGCCGTGATCTGGTGGCCCGCCGGTTTGAGCGGGTCGTTGAACAGGACCCGGTCTGGTCTTCATTGCTGCGGCAGGGGGTGGTGATGCACATCGAGGGGGCCGATCACACGTTTTCCCGCGCGCAGTGGCGGGATCAGGTGGCGGCAAGCACCCTGTGCTGGCTGCATGCCCTGCAGGATCCGCCGCCACCCCCGGCAGCGCGTGTGCCTACGTCCGATCCGGCGACCACCCCTTGAGTACGGCGGCGATACGTTCCGCGGCCTTGCCGTCCCAGTATTCGGGGATGCGTCCGGACTTTGCCGGTTGTGCCAGCGCCTGGGTGACGGCTCCCATGATGGCTTCCGGTTGGTTGCCCACCAGGGTGTTGGTGCCCTCCGTGACGGTGATGGGCCGCTCGGTGTTGTGGCGCAGGGTGATGCAGGGAATGCCCAGGGCGGTGGTTTCTTCCTGTATGCCGCCGGAGTCGGTGAGGACCAGGCGGGCCTCCCGCATCAGGCCCAGCAGTTGCAGATACCCCAGGGGCGGGGTGCACAGGACGCGACGGGGGTCCAGGGTGTCCAGCAGGCCGAATTCCATCAGACGGCCACGGGTGCGCGGGTGAATGGGAAAGATGATGGGCAGATCACGGGCGATGCGGTTGATGCAGTCCGTGATGCCGGTCAGCACGGTCCGGTCATCCACATTGGAGGGGCGGTGCAGGGTGAGCAGGGCATAGCCCGCGGGTGAGTCGATGAGTCCGGCATCCAGGCCCTGGGCCTTTAGGGTGTCTGACGCCGGCATGGCCTGGCGCAGGTTGTAGTGCAGGGTGTCGATCATCACGTTGCCGACGAAGTGCACCCGCTCCGGGTCAATGCCTTCCTGTTTCAGATTGTCCAGGGCGCTGCGCTCGGTGGTGAAGAGCAGGTCGGAGATCTGGTCGGTCAGGACCCGGTTGATTTCTTCGGGCATGGTGCGATCCCGGCTGCGCAGCCCGGCCTCCACGTGGATGACGGGGACGCCTTTCTTGGCGGCCACCAGGGCGCAGGCGATGGTGGAGTTGACATCACCCACCACCAGGATGGCGGCGGGCTGATGCTGATCCAGGACCGGTTCCACCCGACGCATGATCTCCGCGGTTTGCTGGGCGTGGGTGCCCGAGCCGACTTCCAGGTTGATGTCCGGGTGGGGGATGCCCAGATCGCGGAAGAAGGCGTCATTCATGTCGGCGTCGTAGTGCTGGCCGGTATGCAGGAGCAGGGCCGGTATCTCTGCCGCGGCGAAGGCCCGCATGATGGGGGCGATCTTCATGAAATTGGGGCGGGCGCCGACGACGCAGAGGATGGGGCGGATGGACGACATGAGGTCTCCTTGGCTTTGGGCGCCCGGGTCAGGCAATTCGAGATGTTCCATGGCGCAAGACGGTAGCTTACCCTGACGGGGATTTTTCGGCGATAGGCGGTCGTGAAGGAACCCAGGTTCAGCCAGGCCCTTCTCCCCTTGGGGGAGATGGGTTTGGGATGAGGGGAAGGGAGTCACCGCTCTCCCCGAGGGGTGCGGGGTTTGGTACAGCAACTCCGTTGTCTTTCATCGTCTTGGGCTGTGATTGTAATCCCGCCCCAGATGAGGAAAGTCCCACTGCTGTTCCCGCGTCTGCCCGCGCTCAAGTTTGCCTTCGACAGGGCGGAGGTCCAGGGTATCAAGATTGCCCCATGGGTTCCTTAAATAGATGTCTGCCTGTCCCATGTTGCGGGTCAGGTTGTCCTTGTTTCTGACCCGGCGGGGCAGGATCAGGGGGGTGCCGGCGAAGACGGCGTTGCCCGCGACGACCTGTTCGTAGCCCTGCTGGGGGCGGTCGACATGAATACCGAAACCCTGTGCAACCAGGGTGTTCTGCAGGATGTGGACCTCCCGGGGCAGGTGGTTGTGGGGACGGACGATGAGGGCGTCGTTGTAGTGGTTCACGAACAGGTTGTTGTACAGGGCAATATTGCCCTCGCCCTGGAACAGGCGTTCGTAGGGGTTCTGGTAAAACAGGTTGCCATGGATCAGGTAGCGATCATGTTGCCCCAGGCCGGTTTCGGGGAAATGGCCCACCAGCAGGTTGGGGCGCGCCTGGTTGCCGCTGTTGCCGTGCCGGGCCTTGCTGAAGGTGTTGTAACGAATGATGGTGTGTCCCGGCTGGGTGGGCATGCCCGGTAGCCATTGGCGCTGGGTCTGGTGTTTGATCTGGGCGTTGTAGCCCAGGGTGTCTTCGATAAGGTTGTGCTCGATCAGCCCGCCAATGAAGGGGCCGCTTCCATCAGGTCTGCCCAGATACATGCCGGTGCCCACGTGATGGATATGATTGTGCCGGATGATCCAGCCCCAGGCGGGGCTGCGGGTGGTGATGCCGTTATGCCCTTGGGCACCGTCGTAATTGTGGATGTGCAGGTGTTCCAGGGTGATGTGGTGGGTGAAGTGGCTGTGGCTTTCGGCGACGATGGCGTCGGCGTTTTGCTGTTGGCCGTCCAGGGTGAGATGCCGGATGGTGATGTGGGCGGCATTGACCAGGCTGATGGTGCGCTGGTTGTTCCTTGCCTGGAGCAGGGCGGGTGTGCCGGTTTCCGGACCGGTGATGACGATGGGGTGTTCCGCGGTGCCCTGGATGTGGTGCAGGTTGAGCTGGCCGGAATAGATGCCGGGGGCCAGTTCCAGGCGATCACCTGGCTGGAGTTGCCTGGCTAGTTGGCGGAAGTTCTCCGGCGTGGCCTGAAGGATGCGACGGGGTGTCGGCAGGGTGGTGGGCGCATCCGGTTCCGCCATGGTAATGGCGGGTATCCGCCGGGGGGGCAGGAGCAGGTGGGTGAAGAGCATGCCGTGGCGGTGTTCCAGTTCGTCCAGCACGTCACAGTGCCCGGCCTGGTACTGGATGGCGCCGATGTCGCTGCGCCCTTGTCTGGGGTGTCCGCAGAAGTCGTGGCCTATGCGGGGTGGCGCACTGCCCTGGTCGAATAGTCGCGAGCCGTCCCTGAGCAGGAAATCCCCCTGATCGGGGGCATAAAACCATCGCTCGAATCGCCCCAGCCCCTTGCCCGCGGGGCCGTTGCCCAGGCTGTCCAGGGTGGTGGCCAGCAGCCCCCTGATGGGGCCGGTGTCGTCCGCGCCCGCGCCGAGGCGGTGCTTGATGACCGGCAGGTAGTTGGCGAGGGCAAAGCGGCCGGTTTCCAGGTTGTTGGTCTGTACGGCATGGCCTTCGTCCCGTTCCCAGAGGGTGCCCGAGATCAGGTTGTCCGCGGTATCCGCCCAGGTGGCGGGAAACCGGGCCTGGATGCCGAAGGCGTTGTAGATCGTATTGTTGCTGATGTCCGGTTGGCCGGCATTGGTGAGGTAGATGCCTGGCTCGTCGGGGCAGTTGAGGATGAGGTTGTTGGTGATGCGGCTGCTGTGGGTGTTTCGTTGCTGGTATGGGGCGGGGCCGTCCTGGATGTGGATGCCCAGGCGGTGGCCCTGGGTGTGTTGCCACTGGCAGATGATCAGGTTGCTGTCGATGTGAAGTCCCCGGGTGTCGCCACGGATGGACAGGCCCGCGCCGATTCTGCCGGCGCTGTTCGACTGGTGTGCCATGTCGGCGATGAAGTTGCGCTCGATACGCCAGTGGCGGCCCCGGTTGAGTTCGACGGCGGCGGGCTGGGCGTGGCCGGTGCGGGGGGCGTCGTTGATGAAGACGTTTTCCCGAATCAGTACGGACTGTCCCTGGTCGGTGATGTCTGAGGACGGACCGGTGCCCTGGATGGGGATGTCGAAGTTCTGGAAGCGGTTGTTGAGGATGGTGATGTGGCTGGCCGAGTCGCGGATGAGCAGGGCGTGGCGGGTCTGGGGGCCACCCTGGATGTCGAGGCCGCGGAACTGCCAGTGACCGGCTTCCACCGTGAACAGGGTTTGCTGGTTGGTCCAGAGTCGGGCCGTGCCCGGCAGGGCGGCCTGGATGATGATCGGGGCATCCCGGGTACCGCCCTGGCGCAGTCTGAAATCCGTTACGAAGTAGTCGCCCGGCATGAGTGAGAGTATGTCGCCGGGTGCCGCTGCCCTCAGTGCGGTCTGCAGTTCGGCGGTGGTGGTGATGGTATGGGGCTGGGCGGCCAGTGACTGGCTGATGGGCAGGAGCAGCAACAACAGCAGCAGGAGTAGCGGCGGTAGGTGGTGCCCGGTGGGGTGTTTTGGCGTTTTGGGTGGTGCCATCATCCGTCAGGTATCCGCGGGTTGGGTGGCCTGTCGATTCGGAACGACAGGTTCAGCGTAAACGGATATGGGATGTTCTGCCATATATTCAGACAACCGCCTGATCATGACCGATTCTGGATGGAGATCTCCATTGGCTGATGTGCCTCGAAAGGGGGTTAATTTTGCGGTGGCTGCCTGGTTGTCACTGCTGGCGGTGCTCTACGCCACCTTGATGCCGTTTGATTTCGGTAACCAGAGTGTTGCCCAGGCCTGGGCACATTTCACCAGTCTGGATGTCCCGCAAATGCGTGCCTCGGCGCGGCAGCAGTGGGTGGCCAATATCCTCATGTTCGTGCCTCTCGGGCTGTTCTGGACGGCCTGGTTGTCCGGTTATGTGCGCGGTTTCCTGGGGCGTTGCCTGGTGGGGCTGTTCGTGGTCCTGCTGGCCCTGGCGACCACGGCGACGGTGGAGTTCCTGCAGTTCTGGTTGCCCCGGCGAGAGCCGTCCCTGCTGGATATGAGCGGCAACTTCATGGGTGGCGTGGTGGGTGTGCTGACATGGTATGGATTGTCGGGGCCGGGACGCCGGTGGTTGGCAACGCTGCGCCAGGGTGGGTTGACCGCGTTGCGAAGAGGATTGGTGATCTATGGGGTGGCCTACGTGTTGTTTGCCTGGTTGCCGCTGGATTTCATCGTTTCCTGGCAGGAGTGGGTGGGTAAGCTGGAATCCAATGGCTGGGGACTTTGGCGGGCGCCCGTCTCTGAGGATGCGGGCCTGCGCTGGTGGGTGCTGCGGAGCATGGTTGTGGTGATGACCCTGCCTGTCGGTATCTTGGTGGGGTGGTGGATGAGGGGGCATTTTTCGGCTGTCTCGGGCTGGGGGAGATTCTTCCTGTCCGTGGTTGCCGCAATGATGTTTGGCGTGTGGGTGGAAATCGGGCAGTTTCTGACGATTTCCGGCATTGCCGAGGGTGGGTCTGCCCTTTCCCGGGCGTTGGGGGTGGTCCTGGGGATCGGGCTGTTTGTGTGGCGCGGTCATTTCAGTCCGGACCGGCTGCGTCACTGGGCGCGGCCGGTGGTGATGCTTTCGTTGATCCCTTACCTGGCGCTCATGGTGTTGCTCAATCTGGGCGGAAAGGGGTTTGTTCTGGAGGCGGGGGCGGTATCGGAAAAGCTGGAATCGATGCGATTCTTGCCGTTCTGGTATCACTATGTGGTGCCGGAGGCGGCGGCAATCGGCAGTGTGCTGCTGCATCTGGTGATGTATGCCCCCGTGGGCATCATGATGTGGCTGTGGCGTTGGGGGCCGCGGGGCGTCACGCCCTTGGGTGGTCCATGGGTCGCTGTCGCGTTGGCGATGACGCTGGCCGTCGTGATGGAGTCGGGCAAGCTGTTCATGGCGGGGCTGAGGCCGGATCCTACGAGTGTCTGGATTGCGGCGGCGGCGGCCTGGGTGGGCTGGCAGGCCTGTGGGGCGGTCTGGTGGGGCTTGCGGGGGATTCGGGATTATCCTGCCCCGGAGCGCCCTCGTTCAGTGAGGTCGGTGACGGATTTCCCGGGGATTGAGCCACCGGATCCGGGGTTTGTTCGGGGGGGTGAATCTGGATGGACTGGGGGACGATGGCGAGTCTGAACGTGTCGCTGATGGTGGAGCCGTCCACAAGGTCAACCTTCCAGGGCAACTCGGATTCGCTGAAGGCCTCCTGGAGCAAGCCCAGGTGTCGCAGGCTTATGGGCGTTCTGGGCATGATGAGTAGATCCAGGTCCGAATAGGGCTTGGTCCTGCCGGTGACCCTGGAGCCGAAGGCCCTGACTTCCGTGTCCGGCAGGTGCCGGCAAAGGATGTCGGATACGATTGCCCAGTGACGGGGCTCGATGTCGATGGGAGGCCTACGGGTTGCGGGCATTGAGCTGTTCCAGCAGGTGTTGCGCATCCTGAAGAAAGTCCTGGCATGCCTGGAGGATGATGGCCGCTTTCTTTTGATCGTAAGTGTGGGCCGTGATGTTGCGCAGGGTGCGATACTGAAACCAGGCTTCCACGTCACCGATCAGGCCTTTTTCGGCTCCGCTTCGCAGCAGGTCTCTGAAATTGCTTTTATCGATTTCTTCAGGGCTGGCTGCTTCCAGTTCCATCTGTCGACGTAGCATCTTGATGCTGAGTTCGTAGACAAACTCGAAATTCTGAATCACGCCGGCGATGAGGGTGTTTCTGACCGCGGGCGCCTGTGACTGGAACCAGGTGCTGTCACTGACGATGGCCATGGCCTCTCGAAACGAGATGATGGCATTTTGCAGCGGACTCAGATCCAGGGTTTCATCCATGGTGCTTCCCTATGTTGGTTGCCTGGTCAGACCAGGATTTCCGGAATGCCCGGATGCCCGAGGAATTTTTCCGGGCTGGCCGTCAGGCCGTAGGCGCCTGACTGAAAGATGACCACCAGATCGCCGGGGCGGGCCTTGGGCAGGGTCATGCGGTCGGCCAGCAGGTCCAGAGGGGTGCACAGGGGGCCGACCACCGAGGCGGTTTCCATCTCCGTTTCGTCCATGCGGTTGCCGATGGCCACCGGGTAGTTCTTGCGGATGATCTGGCCGAAGTTGCCCGAGGCCGCCAGGTGCTGGTGCAGGCCGCCGTCGGTGACCAGGTAGGGGTGGCCGCGGGAGAGCTTGCGATCCAGGATGCGGCAGACGTAGATCCCCGCCTCGCCCACGAAGTAGCGCCCCAGTTCGATCACCAGTGCCGCCTCCGGCAGGCGGCGGGCCGCTTCTGCCTGGAGCGTGGCCAGGTTGTCGCCGATGGGGGCCAGATCCAGGGGGCGTTCTCCGGGGAAGTAGGGGATGCCGAAGCCGCCCCCCAGGTTGAGGAACCGGACCGGTGCCGGGGCGTGTTCGGCCAGTCGGCAGGCCAGTTCAAAGCTTTTTTGCTGGGCCTCGACGATGGCGCCGGCTTGCAGGTTCTGGGAGCCGGCAAACAGGTGAAAGCCTTCAAAGTGCAGCCCGGCGTTGCCGATGGCCTGAAGCAGGTCCGGCACCTGCTCGGCATCCACGCCGAACTGTTTGGGGCCGCCGCCCATCTTCATGCCGGAACTCTTGAGTTCGAAGTCCGGGTTGACCCGTACCGCCACCCGGGCGGGAAGGCCCAGCTGTTCCGATGCCTGGGCCAGGAGGGGGATTTCCCGGAAGGATTCGATGTTGACCAGGATGCCGGCGGCCACGGCCTGTTGCAGTTCCAGCGGCTGTTTGCCGGGGCCGGCAAAGCTGATGTCCGCGGGATCGGCGCCGGCGTCCAGGGCCACCTTGAGTTCTCCGGCCGAGGCCACGTCGATGCCGTCCACCAGGCCGGCCATGTGGCAGACCAGGGCGGGCATGGGGTTGGCCTTCATGGCGTAGTGAAGCTGGATGCCCCGGGGGAGTTGTTCCCGCAGTTGCGCCACGCGCTGGGTGAGCAGGCCGCGGTCATGGGCGTAGAAGGGCGTCTGCCCCACGCGGGCGGCCAGCCGGGTGAGCGGCATGCCGCCGATGGTGAGTTCGCCGTCACGGACGGGGAACTGGGTCATGGGGGTGTGGGTGGGGGCGGGTTTGTTCATTTGTTGTCCGATGCCTTCGCAGACCATGCGCCGGCCAGCGCCTTGCGGTCCAGCTTGCCGTTGGGGTTGCGGGGGAGGGGGCCGTCATGGGCGTGGATGCGGGCCGGGACCATGTAGGCGGGCATGCGGGCCTTGCATTGGGCCAGCAGGGCGTCCACATCCAGGGTCGCGTCCGCCGTCGGCGGCGTGGCGATGACGGCGATGACTTGGCCCAGGGTGTCGTCGGGGATGCCGAAGGCCACGCATTCGCCTACCAGCCGGGTGGCGTAGAGGATTTCTTCCACTTCCGTGGGACTGACCCGGTAGCCCGAGGTCTTGATCATCTCGTCCCGACGGCCGATGAAGTAGAGATAGCCGTCTTCGTCGTATCGCACCGTGTCGCCGGAGAAGACGGCGATCTCGGGCAGGACCAGGCCGGGCTCGCGGCCCGGGGCCAGGGCGGGCAGGGGCCTGAAGTGGCGGGCGGTCTTGTCTGGGTCGTTCCAGTAGCCCTGGGCCACCAGGGCGCCCCGTTGGACCAGTTCTCCCGGTTCGTTGGGGGCGCAAGGGCTGCCGTCTTCCCGCAGGACCAGGACTTCGGCATTGGGGATGGCCTTGCCGATGGAGTCGGGGCGTCGATCCACCTCTTCCGGCGGCAGGTAGGTGGCGCGGAAGGCTTCGGTGAGGCCATACATTAAATAGGGGCGTGTGCGGGGCAGGGTATCCCGCAGTCGACGCAGGGTGGCCAGGGGCATGCGCCCGCCGGTGTTGGCGATGTAGCGCAGGTGTTCGTCGATGCCCTCGGGCCAGTCCTGCTGGGTGAGCTGAATCCACAGGGGCGGTACGGCGGTCAGGCCGGTCACCCGTTCCCGGACCAGGGCCTTGAGTACGTCCCGGGGCAGTAGATAGTTGAGCAGGACCACTCGGGCGCCGGCATGGAAGGCGGTGGTGAGTTGGGAAAATCCCGCGTCGAAGGACAGGGGCAGAGCGGCCAGCAGGGTGTCGTCGGCGTGGTTTTCCAGGTATTGGGCCACGCTTTTGGCGCCCATGACCATGTTGCGATGGGACAGGACCACCCCCTTCGGGCCGCCGGTGCTGCCGGAGGTGTAGAGGATGGCGGCCATGTCGGTGTCGATGATGCGCGGCTCCCGGTAGTCGGCGTGGCCGCCCGGTTCGGGCCAGCCATGGAGGTCGACGCCGGGCAGGTCGGGCATGTCGCCGGGGGCTTCGGTCAGGATGATGTGGCGCAGATCGTGGCAGTCCGCCAGGGCTTCCCGCAGGCCGCCGAGGCGGGCGGGCGAGGTGATCAGGATGCGCACGTTGCAGTTGCGCAGGATGTAGGCCACCTGGTCGGGCTTGAGAATCGGGTTCACCGGCACGAAGACGCCCCCCGCCGCGCTGGTGCCGAAGATGCCGATGACGGTTTCCAGGCGTTTTTCCAGGTAGACGGCCACCCGTTCTCCGCGAGTGAGGCCGATGGAGGCCAGCGCGGCGGCAAAATCCCGGATGGCCTGGGTGGTGTGCCCGTAGGTCCGGGTGGTGTCGCCGTGGGTGAGGGCGGGGGCTTCCGGGTTGCGTTCGCCGGCGGCGAAGGGAAGATGGTGCAGGAGGTAGGTGCTGTCCATGGGGGCCTCGCGCTGTTTTTCAGGCATTCTGCAGGAGGTCTATAATCAAAGCCAAGCGCAATCATGGAGCGGACGCTGTGAAAAACCTGTCGACGAATCATCGCTCATCCCCGCGTTCTCGCCCTCTCGGCTGGTGGATTCTGGTTCTCTTGCTGGTGATGCCCCTGTCGGTGGCGGCATCGGAGTTGGCCGATGCCATCGCCCGGGTCAAGCCCTCCGTGGTGGGGGTGGGGACTTTCCAGCCGACCCGTTCGCCCCGGGCCAATCTGATGGGGACGGGATTTGCGGTGGCCGACGGGCGTCATGTGATCACCAATGACCATGTGATTCCCCTGACCATCGATACGGCCAACCGGGAGCATCTGGCGGTTTTCATTCCCGGTTCGGGGGATTCCGGCGAAATGCGTCGGGCGGAGCGGGTGGCTTCTGACCCGTTGCGGGATCTGGTGTTGTTGAGAATCGAGGGGGCGCCTCTGCCCGCATTGCGCCTGGGTAACTCCGACCGCCTGCGGGAAGGTGAGACGGTGGCACTCACCGGTTTTCCCATCGGCGCCATGCTGGGGCTGGTGCCGGCCACTCATGTGGGGATTGTTTCCGCCATCACGCCGGTTGCCATGCCCATGCATTCCACCCAGCAGTTGGATCCCCGGGTGATCCGGCGCCTGCGTGATCCCTATGTGGTGTTTCAGCTGGATGCCTCGGCTTATCCCGGTAATAGTGGCAGCCCCCTGTACCGGCCCGCGACCGGCGAGGTGGTGGGGGTGTTGAACATGGTGTTCGTGAAGGAGGGGCGGGAGCGGGCGCTGGATCGGCCCAGCGGCATCAGTTATGCCATTCCCGGGAACTACATCCGGGATCTGTTACGGCAGGCGGATCTGACGCCTTGAATGGGTCATTCCGATTCTTCCCCGTCATTCCCGCGAACGCGGGAATCCAGTCGCGGTTGGAGTGTCCGTCCTGGACTCCCGCTTTCGCGGGAGTGACGGGGTAGGAGCTGACGTGATGAGACAGGCCCGGGAGTGACGGGGTAGGAGCTGACGTGATGAGA